>NZ_RZSJ01000043.1:0-18737 GCF_003998025.1 Mesorhizobium sp. M8A.F.Ca.ET.021.01.1.1 | reverse complement strand
CCCCGCCGGCACCCAGGCCTCTCGCCTTGTCGCTGACCGGCGAGCCCTGATGGATGTCGATGAGCGATGTCGTCATGTCCTGGGCAATCGCCGGCGACGCGCCAAGGAGCGCCCACGGCAGGAGCGCCGTTGCGCACAAACTGGCACGATTGCCGGACTTTTCGCGCATGCGCGAACACCTCGCCCACCGATTCCGGACCAGTGCCTGACGGCGACGGGCTTCTCTGGCGGCCCCCTGTAGTCTGGAAATCAGTCCGACGATCGCACGGGTTCGGTTACCGCACGGTTTATTTTAGCTGGAGCAAATATTTTTTTTTGAGATGCAGGCAGTGTCTCGCAAATAAATCAACGCGGCACGCGTTACCCAAGCGCACCGCGGTTCTTTTGTTATTACCTGAAACCCCCCCGCCGCACCTACGCGGCGTCGCGGACCTTCTCGATGCGCGAGCGGATCGCCTCGATCATCGTCTCGCGGATGGTCGTCTCGCCATGCGTCTCGCGCATATGCTCGACGGCGCGGCGCATCACCTCGGCCTCCTCGTCGGCCCGTGTGTGCCATTCGCAGCCGGGAACGAGCGACCCGCAGTGAAATTGCTTCATGGGATTTCTCCTCTTGCTCCATGGAGCCGGTCGAGGCTCCGCCACTTTTGGCTTACGGTCGAATGGTCAGACGTAAGCGGGGCGAAAGCTATAACACGGGAGGGGCGGCATGGTTGCATCAAAGCATCGTGCACCCCGCCCGCCGAGGTCATGGCCAGCGCACCTCCGGTGGCAGGCTGGACAGGATCGAGGCGACATTGCCGCCGGTCTTCAGGCCGAAGATGGTGCCGCGATCGTGAAGCAGGTTGAATTCGACGTAGCGGCCGCGGCGGATGAGCTGTTCGTCGCGGTCGCCATCGGTCCAGTTCTCGTTGAAGTTGGCGCGCACGAGGTGGCCGTAGACGACGAGGAACGAACGCCCGACATCCTGGACGAAGTTGAAATCGGCGTTCCAGCCGCCCTTCTCCTCGCCCGAATGCAGCCAGTCGAAGAAGATGCCGCCGGTGCCGCGCGGCTCGTTGCGGTGCGGCAGGAAGAAATACTCGTCGCACCAGGCCTTGAATTTCGGATAGTCGGCGACGTCGGCGTTCTTCTCGCAAGCGAACTGCATGGCGCGGTGGAAGGCTGCCGTGTCGGGATCATCCTGGGTGCGGCGGCGGTCGAGCACCGGCGTCAGGTCGGCGCCGCCGCCGAACCATTGCCTGGATGTGACGACCATACGCGTGTTCATGTGCACGGCCGGAACGTTGGGGTTCCACGGGTGCGCGATCAGTGAGATGCCCGATGCCCAGAAGCGCGGGTCTTCCTCGGCGCCGGGCATCTGCTTCCTGAACTCGGGCGAGAACTCGCCATAAACGGTCGACGTGTGGACGCCGACCTTCTCGAAGACGCGGCCATGCATCATCGACATGGTGCCGCCGCCGCCCTTGCCCTGATCGCGTTCCCACGGCGTCTTTTCGAAGCGGCCGGCCGACCACGAGGCGAGCGGACCCCCGAGGTCCTGCTCGATCTGCTCGAAAGCGGCGCAGATGCGCTCGCGCAGCGCCTCGAACCAAAGCCGGGCCTTCATCTTCTTCTCTTCGATGTCGGCGGGCAGCCCTGCCGGTATTTCGGGTCGTTCCAAGTGCCGTCTCCGGTTGTGGGCCACCCGTTGTGGGGATTCCCGATAAATGACTCGTCTTTTGCCGGCGCGATCCCTAATCTCTTGAGGGTCAGGGTCAAGTCCCGTCTGATTTAGGGTGTAAGGAGTTGCTTCGTGCGCACCCCGGCAAGACCGCCGCTGGATGGCCTGAAGAAAAGGCTCGACCAAAGCCGGGCCGAGCGCGCGCGTATGCCACGCGACGGCTTTTTGCGCGAGACGTTCGTCCTGCCGCGCTCCGATGCCCGGCTCAAGGCCAAGGAATGGTTCGAGCGCTTTCCCAAGCAGGCCTACTGGACCGAGATCGAAAGCTGGTTCGAGCGCCCGGGCGATCTGATCGAGTTCACGATCAGGCGCCTGCCGGCAGCGGATTAACGCTCGACCAACAGCCTTCTCGCGCCAGTTCCCTCCCCGGCAAGCCGATCCCCCTTGTTCCTCAGCGGGCATTTGTCGATCGACATGCAGCCGCAGCCGATGCAGTCGGTCAGGCCATCACGCAGCTTCTTCAGCTGGCTGATTTTCTGATCGAGGCTATCGCGCCAAGCCGTTGAAAGCAGATTCCAATCCTCGCGCGTCGGGGTGCGGCCTTCAGGTAATGATTCAAGTGCGACACCGATCTCCGCGAGCGTGATGCCGACCTCCTGGGCAATCCGGATTATGGCCACGCGTCGCAGGACATCGCGGCCGTAGCGGCGCTGGTTGCCGGAGGTGCGGTGGCTGCGAATCAGCCCGCGGGCTTCATAGAAATGCAGCGCCGACACCGCCACGCCGCTGCGCGCGGCCACCTGGCCGACCGTCAATTCCGTTACCGGCGCCATCTTCGCACTTTCCCCTTGACCTCAAGTTAAGTTGAGCTTGTAGCCAAGAAAGCCTGGATGTGCAAACGAAGGAGAAGGCGGATGTGCGCCTGGGCAAAAATCACCGCGGACCGCGCTGCCGGCGATCCCCTAGCCGAGTTGCCGGATGGCTTCGCCCGCCACCATGGCCACGGAAAGGGCGACGTTGAGGCTGCGCGCGGTGGGCTGCATCGGGATCGTCAGCCGAACATCCGCCGCCTGATGGACTGGATCCGGCACGCCCGCGGATTCGCGGCCAAACAGGAGGATGTCGCGGTCGGTGAAGCTGAAGTCGGTGTAGGGGGCCGTGGCCCTGGTCGACAGCAACACCAGCCGGTCCGCGCGGGCCTTGCGCCACTCCTCGAAGGCATTCCAGTCGACATGCCGGGTCAGGGCGGCCATTTCGAGATAGTCCATACCGGCGCGCTTGAGCGCTCTGTCGGAAAGCGGGAAGCCGGCCGGCTCGATGATGTCGACGCCAAGGCCGAGGCAAGCGGCGAAGCGCAGGATTGTCCCGGTATTGCCGGCTATGTCAGGCTGGTAGAGCGCGATGCGGAGACCACGGTTCACTTTCGCGTCCTTCTAATAAGTGGCAGATCGGCCACAGCAGCTTCCTGGTTTTGGAAATTCCTGGACCTGCGGGTGGCCATTTTTTTCGAAGTCGGGTATACGACCAGCATTGTCAACCCGAACCGATGGAGGGGTAATTCATGATGACCATGCACATCCAGCGCCCCACCCGTGGGCTTACTTGCGCCCTGGCGGTTTCGGTACGACGTTTCTCCTGATCTTTTAGGCACTTCCGCACCGATCTCCGCCGAAACCATACCCTGGTCTTCGAAGGAATCCTGCGATGTTTTTCAAGCTGCCGAAGGGGCCGATGGCCCCGTCCCAACGCGTCCCGACTGATCAGCCGCCGATCCCGCGGCACGATGTCGATCATCCTTTTTATCTCTATTTCAACACGGAGGACGGACCGATGTTCGATCCATACAGAATACCGGGCTCGAGGAGCTTGCATATCCACCGGCTGCCGACCTGGGCGCTGCTGATCGGCGAAACCTATTCGTCGGCGGTTCATGCCGAAGTGCGCCGGCGTCCGCATCGCGGCATGCTGCCGGATGTCGATTTCTCGCACGCGGTTCCCGACCCGAGCCGACCGTCGCTGGTGCGCCGCATCATCCGGCTGATGCGGCCGGGCGCGAAAAACCGCACTGGTGGCACCGTGTCGTCAGCATCGACAAAGGTGGCTGTCGGCGAAAAGCCGGCGAGCCCCTATATTGCGCGAAGCAGGGCCGACGCTCCGGATGATTCCGGAGCGTCGGCCCTCGACGCCATGCGGTCCGAGGACTTTGTACGTCGCCAAGCCGCGTGAGCGGAAAACAGATTTTTACAGGCATGCCCCAATGTTGTTGTTTAGCTGGTTTGAAAGAAGGCTCGATCCGTTCCCGGCCGCGGAACCGGTCGAGCCGCCCAAGACGCTGGTTGCCTTCTGCCTGCATTATACGCGCGGCGCGTGGCCCTACATCCTGGTCGATGCGGTGCTGGTGGCGGCCATCGCCATCGCGGAAGTGTGGATGTTCGGCTTCCTCGGCCGCATCGTCGACTGGTTGTCGGGGCAGAACCGCGAGACCTTCCTGCAGACGGAGGGCTGGAAGCTCGCCGGCATGGCGTTCATCGTGCTGTTCGCGCTGCCCGGCACGGTTTGGCTGCATTCTCTGCTCAACCAGCAGACACTGATGGGCAACTATCCCATGCGCATCCGCTGGCAGGTGCATCGCTACCTGCTCAAGCAATCGATGAGCTTCTACCAGGACGAATTCGCCGGCCGCATCGCCACCACGCTGATGCAGACGGCGCTCGCCGTGCGCGAATGCGTCATCAAGGTGATCGACGTCCTGAACTATGTCATCGTCTATTTCCTCGGCATGCTGCTGATCGTCGGTTCGGCCGACTGGCGGCTGGCCGCGCCGCTCGGGGTCTGGCTGGTCGGCTACATCCTGTTGCTGCGCTTTTTCATCCCGCGCCTGGGCAAGGTCGGCGAGGAGCAGGCCAATGCGCGCTCGACCATGACCGGCCGCGTCGTCGACAGCTACACCAACATCCAGACGGTCAAGCTGTTCAGTCATTCGCGCCGCGAGGCCGCCTTCGCCAGGGAAGGCATGATGGGCTTCCTCGACACGGTCTACCGGTCGATGCGGCTGGTGACGGTGCTGTTCGGCTCGCTCTACATATTGAACGCGCTTCTGCTGTTCTCGGTCACCGCCATCTCGCTGTGGCTGTGGATGGGGCAAGCTGTGACGATCGGCGCGGTCGCCGTGGTCATCGGCCTGGTGCTCCGGATGTGGGGCATGTCGCAGTGGATCATGTGGGAAATGTCGGGCCTGTTCGAGAATATCGGCACGGTGCAGGACGGCATTGCCTCGATCTCGCTGCCACGCCTCGTCGAGGACAGGCCGGATGCCAGGGAGATCAACGTTTCCAAAGGCGATATCCGCTTCGAGGACATCCGCTTCCACTACGGCAAGCAGAAGGGCGTCATCGAAAACCTGTCGCTGGCGGTGAAACCGGGCGAGAAGGTCGGCATTGTCGGACGCTCGGGCGCCGGCAAGTCGACGCTGGTCAATCTCCTCTTGCGCTTCTACGACCTGGAATCCGGCCGGATCCTGATCGACGGCCAGGAGATCGCCGGCGTGAAGCAGGATTCACTGCGCGCCCAGATCGGCATGGTCACACAGGACACCTCGCTGCTGCATCGTTCGGTGCGCGAGAACATCCTTTATGGCCGGCCCGATGCGAGCGATGAGATGTTGGTCGAGGCGGCACGGCGGGCCGAGGCGCTGGATTTCATATCGGCGCTTTCGGACCATAGCGGCCGCAAGGGTTTCGACGCCTATGTCGGCGACCGCGGCGTCAAACTGTCCGGTGGGCAGCGGCAACGCATCGCCATTGCTCGCGTTATGTTGAAGGACGCGCCTATTCTTATCCTTGACGAAGCGACGTCGGCGCTCGATTCCGAGGCGGAAGCCGCCATCCAGGAGAATCTTTACAAGCTCATGCAGGGCAAGACCGTCATCGCCATCGCGCACCGGCTGTCGACCATCGCGGCGATGGACAGGCTCGTCGTGATGGACCAGGGCCGCGTCATCGAGGAGGGTTCGCACGAGGAACTGGTCGCCGGCGGCGGGCTCTACGCGCAGCTCTGGCAGCGCCAGTCGGGTGGATTCCTGCTCGAGGACAGTCCGGTCGGCGCCGCCAACGACAGTGTCGCCAGCGACATTGGCGCGAAGGGGCAAGCCGCAGAATGATGGCCGCCGCATGATGACAGCCGTCTACCGCTGGTTCGAGACCTGGGTCTATCCGTTCAGGGAGCCGGCGCATCTTCGGCCACCGGCCAGCGTCGCCGGCTTCCTCTGGCACTATGTCGGCCAGGCGAAGTTCGCCTTCTTCGCCATGCTGGTCGTCGGCGGCATCGCGCCGCTGGTCGAGGCCGGGCTGTTCTATTTCGTCGGGCGGCTGGTCGATATTCTCGATCAATTGCCCGGCGAGCGGAGCTGGCATGCATTATGGACCGCCGCCGGCCCCGAACTGATGTTCATGGTCGCAGTGGTGCTGGTCCTCCGCACAATGGTCGTGGCCCTCTCGGCGCTGGTCGACGAGCAGACGATCACGCCCGGCTTCTACAATCTGGTGCGCTGGCAGGCGCACCGGCACGTCTCGCGCCAGTCCTACGCCTTCTTCCAGAACGACTTCGCCGGCCGGATCGCGACGAAAGTCTGGCAGGCGGGGCAGGCGACCGGCGACCTGATGGAAAGCTTCATCGAGGTCGTCTGGTTCATGATCGTCTATACGGTGACGACGCTGGCACTGGTCGCAGGACTCGATCTCAGGCTGGCGGCATTGGTGGTGATCTGGATCACCGCTTTCGGCTTTCTGGCCAGGCGCTATCTGCCGGCAATCCGCAAGCACGCCGAAGCGACGGCCGAGGCGGGCTCGATGATCAATGGCCGCATCGTCGATTCCTACTCCAACGTGCAGACGCTGAAACTTTTCGCGGCGGACGGCGACGACCGCTACATCAGGAACGGCTTCGACATCTATCTCGACGCATTGCGCCCCTTCACCCGCCGGTTGACCGGCGTGCGCATGGCGCTGACGACGCTGTCGGGCATCATGATCACGGCGATCGGCTGCTTTGCCGTCTATCTCTGGGTCGAGGGCTCGATCACCGTCGGCGCCGTCGCCTTCACGCTGTCGCTGGTGCTGCGCCTCAACATGCTGCTCGGCCGGCTGATGATGCAGATGAACAGTATCTTGCGAAACCTCGGCGTGCTGGAGAACTCCAAGGCGCTGATCTCGCAGCCGCTGGGACTGACCGACGCACTGGACGCGAAAGAGCTGGTCGTCACGGGCGGACGCATCGACGTGAAGAATGTCGAGTTCCATTACGGCAAGGGGTTTGGCGTGCTCAACGGCGTCGACCTTGTCGTCAAGCCGGGCGAGAAGGTCGGGCTGGTCGGGCCATCGGGCGCCGGCAAGACGACGTTGGCCAACCTGATCCTGCGCCTCTACGACCTCGAAAGCGGCCGGATCACCATCGACGGCCAGGACGTCTCCGGTGTGACGCAGAATTCGCTGCGCGCCAATATCGGCGTCGTCAGCCAGGACACCGCCCTGTTCCATCGCTCGCTGCGCGACAACATCAAGCTCGGCATGCCCGATGCGACCGACGCGGAGGTGATCGCGGCGGCCAAGAAGGCCGAGGCCCACGAATTCATCCTGAGCTTGCGCGACAACAGGGATCGCCAGGGCTACGAAGCCTTTGTCGGCGAACGCGGCGTCAAGCTGTCGGGCGGCCAGCGCCAGCGCGTGGCGATCGCCCGCGTCTTCCTCAAGGACGCGCCGATCCTGATCCTCGACGAGGCGACGTCGGCGCTCGATTCCGACATCGAGGCGGCGATCCAGGAGAATCTGACGCGGCTGATGGAGAACAAGACCGTGATCGCCATCGCGCACCGGCTGTCGACGATCGCGGCACTTGATCGCCTGGTGGTGCTCGACGGCGGCCGCATCGTCGAGCAAGGGACGCATGACGAACTGGTGGCGCGCGACGGGCTCTATGCCCGGCTGTGGAAGCGCCAGTCCGGCGGCTTCCTCTATCACGAGGAAAGCGTGCTCGAAGAGACGCGGCCGGCGGAGTAGGCGCATGGCTGGATCGCCAGAGGTCAGTCCGGAGATCGGCCGAGAGGTTGGCCCGGAGATCGACTATGCGCTCAAGCGTTTGCGACCAACCGTGGCGGCCTTCGACGCGTTGAAGGACGAGAGCCGGCTGGAAGGCTACTGGATGCTGGTGCGCCTGGGCGATGGCTGGGCAAGCGGCCGCAACAAGTTCCTGAAGCGAGGGGAGGGACTGTTTGGGATATGGCATGGCCGGGAACTCGCCGGCGTGTGCGGGCTGAACATCGATCCCTATTTCGAGGGCAGGGACCAGGGCCGGGTCCGGCACCTGTTCGTCAGCGCACGCCACCGCCGCAACGGCCTCGGCCGCATGCTGGTCGAGACCGTGATCGATCGGGCCGGCCAATATTTCTCCGTGTTGAACACCCGCGCGCCGCCGGAAGCCTTCGGTTTTTATGAACGGCTTGGCTTTCAGCGCGTGGAAGGCGAAGAATTCGTCACCCACCGCATAGTGTTCGGGAAAGGGAACTGAAATGTCCTTGCGTCCGCCATCTCATCTTGCCGGCGCGTCGGCCGCCGAAGCGGCCTTCGACGCGCTTGGTCATGAGATCCTCGCCGAGAAGGCGGCCGCACTTGGCCGCGCCGGTCAAAAGGTCGAGGAAACGCTGGCCCGGCTGACCAGCAATGCCGACGAGGACATGCGTCCCTTGCTTCTCAAGGAGGCCGCCATGGCCGTTCACGGCTATTTCATCCAGCGCGAATTGTGCGGCCTTCGCAAGCATGACGCCGTCATCCGCGAATACAACATCCCCAAAGCCGTGCTGGTCAGGCTTGGCGCCATGTAGAGTTGGAACCTGCCGCGCTGATTTCCCTGTGGAAGCGCGCCAGGCGGGCGGCAAGCGCTTCGGGATTTTCATCGGCAACGAAGTGTCCGCTGTCGGCTATGATGTCGCCCTCGACATTTGAGAGCCCGGCCGCGCGCAGGCCATCGACATAGTCGCCGATGTCGCCGGACTCGGCCGCACCCCTCAGATACAGCACCGGAACCGCAATCGGCTTCGCGGGCCGCGCGGCATTGGCCTTGGCATCCTCGGGAAAGGCACGATACCAGTCGAACCCCGCCTGGAGGCTTTCCGGCCGGGAATAGGCCTTGGCGTAGATTTCCCTGGCGTCGTCAGGGATCGAGGCTCGATCCTTCGAAAGCACATTGAAGAAGAAGTCGAAATAAGCGCTCTGATGGCCGCTGACCAGCGTTTCCGGCAAGGCTGGAATAGCGTGAAAGGCGAAATGCCAGATTTGCGGATTGCGAATGACCTTCTCCCACGGAGCGACGCCCGGAATGACGACATCCATGATCGCCGCGCCGGAAAGAATCTCAGGATGGTCGCTCAACAAGGCAAATACGATCTGGCCGCCGACATCGTGGCCGGCGGCCACGAGCTGGCGCAGCCCGCAAGTCTCTGCGACGCCTCTCATCAGCCTCGCCAAGGTTCTCTTGTCACCAGCCTCGGCTACGCCTTGCGAGCCGCCGATGCAGGGCAGGTCAGGGGCGACGACCCGGTAGTCGGCCGCCAACCGGCCGATCACCCGCTCGAAGGCGTAGGAGCTTTGCGGCCATCCGTGCAGCAGAAGGAAAGCCGGCGCACCAGCGGGGCCTGCCTCGCGGGTCGCAATGCTCAGCCCTTCGATTTCGATGGTCGAGGTTTGCATATCCTGGCTCTGGCGACTCTCTGGTTGGCGCCTATGCCGTAGATCTAGGCGCCAACCGGGAAGCCGCCAGGGCTATGCAGGAATTACTCCAGCCATTCCGTGATGAAGCTACCGTTTTCGTGGATGTCGGTCGTTTCCAGCGGACCTGGACCGAGATTGGTGAATTTGTGCGGCGTGTGCGGCGGCACGATAACGATCTGCCCCGCCGAGGCCTCGATCTCCTGGTCGCCGACCGTGAACAGGCCGGTTCCCTCGCGAATGATAAAGATCTCCGCATAGGGATGAGCGTGCAGCCGCGGGCCGCCCCCGACATCGGGCAAGTAATTGAAGATCAGGCAGGAGTTGGAGCCGTAGACGCCGCCTTGCAGTTCGCCCTTCCAGTGGTTGGAACGAACAGACCATTCCTCGCGATCGATGACATGCACCATGGTAGGGAAAATAGATCACTCGGGCAGCCTATGTCGAGGCAAACAACGATGCCGGATTTCCGGTTGTTTCCCGGTTGTTTAGCCGCCTTTTGCGGCCATTCGCCGCCTTGCCGCGCGACAGCGGATTTTGTCCCCGCGACAATCTGCCCTTGTGCCTTGACCCGTCTGGACAAAAACGGGCTTCACGCATAAACCGAAGTCCAAATGCCGGAGGAATTCGCTAGCCTGTTCGCCATGCGCTGTCGGGTTGGCGTGATTGAGCGGGGAACAAGGCTCAGCCACCGGCGCGGAAGAGGCGAAAGGATCAGGCACCCGTGAGCGCAACCGACATCCACGATCCCAACCGTCGAGATTTTCTCTACGTCGCCACCGGCATGGCCGCTGTGGTCGGCGCCGGTGCCGTCGCCTGGCCGTTCATCGACCAGATGCGCCCCGACGCCTCGACGCTGGCGCTCGCTTCGGTCGAGGTCGATGTCTCCTCGCTGACGCCCGGCAGCTCGCTGATCGTCAAGTGGCGCGGCAAGCCGGTCGTGGTACGCAACCGCACCGAGAAGGAAATGAAGGACGGCGAGGCCGTCAGCCTCTCCGATCTCAAGGATCCGATCGCCCGCAACGCCAATTTGCCGTCCGATGCGCCGGCGACCGACGCCAACCGCACCACGCCCGGCAAGGAAGCCTGGATGGTTATGGTTCAGGTCTGCACCCATCTGGGCTGCATTCCGCTCGGCCAGGAAGGCGATTTCGGCGGCTGGTTCTGCCCGTGCCATGGCTCGCAATACGACACTGCCGGCCGCATCCGCAAAGGCCCGGCACCTGAGAACATGGCGATTCCGGTATTCAAGTTCATTTCCGATACCAAACTCCTTATCGGTTGAGGCAGGGGATATTTCGATGAGCGAGGGACACTCGACCTATACGCCGAAGACCGGTATCGAACGCTGGTTCGACGCCCGCATGCCGCTGCCCAGGATGGTCTATGACAGCTTCATCGCCTATCCGGTGCCGCGCAACCTGAACTATATGTGGACCTTCGGCGGCATACTGGCGATCATGCTGGTGGCGCAGATCCTGACCGGCATCGTCCTGGCCATGCACTATACGGCCGACACCAATCTCGCCTTCGGTTCGGTCGAGAAGATCATGCGCGACGTGAATTCCGGATGGCTTCTGCGTTACATGCACGCCAACGGCGCCTCGTTCTTCTTCATCGCCGTCTACCTGCACATCTTCCGCGGTCTCTACTACGGCTCCTACAAGGCGCCGCGCGAACTGCTGTGGATCCTGGGTTGCATCATCTACCTCCTGATGATGGCGACCGGCTTCATGGGCTATGTGCTGCCATGGGGGCAGATGAGCTTCTGGGGCGCCACCGTCATCACCGGCTTCTTCAGCGCCATCCCGCTGGTCGGCGACTGGATCCAGCAACTGCTGCTCGGCGGCTTCGCCGTCGACAATCCGACGCTCAACCGCTTCTTCGCGCTGCATTACCTGCTGCCGTTCATGATTGCCGGCGTCGTCGTGCTGCACGTCTGGGCGCTGCATGTCGTCGGCCAGTCGAACCCGACTGGCATCGAGGTCAAGTCGAAGACCGATACCGTCGCCTTCACGCCCTACGCGACCATCAAGGACGCGTTCGGCATGATCGTGTTCCTGTTCGTCTTCGCCTACTTCGTCTTCTACCTGCCGAACTATCTCGGCCATCCGGACAACTACACGGTCGCCAACCCGCTGAAGACGCCGGCCCATATCGTTCCGGAATGGTACTTCCTGCCGTTCTACGCGATCCTGCGCGCCATCACCTTCAACATCGGCCCGATCAATTCCAAGCTCGGCGGCGTGCTGTGTATGTTCGGCGCCATCGTCATGCTGTTCCTGGTGCCGTGGCTCGACACTTCCAAGGTGCGCTCGGCGGTCTACCGGCCCTGGTACAAGCTGTTCTTCTGGCTGTTCGTGGCCGATGCCATCCTGCTGGGCTGGCTGGGCTCGCAGCCGGCGGAAGGTAGCTATGTGTTCATGGCGCAGATGGCGACGCTGTTCTACTTCGCCTTCTTCCTGGTCGCGCTGCCCGTGCTCGGCTTGATCGAGACTCCGCGCAGGCTGCCGAACTCGATCACCGAGGCGGTGCTCGAAAAGAACAAGGGTGGCGGCGGACATCCGGCGGGCGCCACGGCAGCACCCGAGACCAAGGGCTGAGCGGTAGAGAATCTAAGGGGATTTGGCATGAAGAAGATTCTCACCTCGCTGGCGCTGGTCGGCCTTGTGGCCGCCGGCACTGGGGTTGCAGGCACTTGGGCGTTCGCGGCCGAAGAAGCGCACAACGCGGCGGCACCCACGCATTTCCCGATCAACGAGCCGAAGGAAATGAGCTGGAGCTTCACCGGCCCGTTCGGCACCTATGACAAGGCGCAGCTGCAGCGCGGCCTGAAGGTCTACAAGGAAGTCTGCTCGGCCTGTCATTCGATGAACCTGGTGGCGTTCCGCACGCTGTCGGACCTCGGCTATAGCGACGCGCAGATCAAGACGCTGTCAGCAGAATACACCATCCACGACGGCCCCAACGATGCCGGTGACATGTTCGACCGTCCCGGCAAGCCGTCCGACCATTTCCCGGCGCCCTTCGCCAATGAGGAAGCCGCCGCTGCGTCCAATGGCGGCGCGGCGCCGCCCGACATGTCGCTGCTGGCCAAGGCGCGCGGCGTCGAGCGCGGCTTCCCGCAGTTCGTCTTCGACATCTTCACCCAGTATGATGCGGGTGGTCCTGACTACATCCATTCGCTGCTGACAGGCTACGACGAGACGCCGCCCGCCGGCATGGTCATCCCGGAAGGCACCCACTACAATCCGTACTTCATGTCCGGCGTGTCGCTGAAGATGCCCAAGCCGCTCTCCGACGGCCAGGTGACCTATGACGACGGCTCGCCGCAGACCATCGACCAGTATTCCCGCGACGTGGCTGCCTTCCTGACCTGGGCGGCCGAGCCGCACATGGAAGACCGCAAGAAGATGGGCTTCCGCGTGCTGGTGTTCCTGCTTCTGTTTGGCGCCCTGGTCTACCTGACCAAGCGTAAGGTATGGGAAGCCGTCGCTCACTAAGCGATGCCATAGTCTGGAATTCAAAAGGGGCGCCGCGAGGTGCCCTTTTCTGCTTTTGGGGTGGATAGCTCAGGCCACGCGTCGGCGGTGTCACATGGCCGTCATCGCACATCGCGATCCTGCGGTGCTCTCATCAAAGGATCACGCCCATGAAAAGATACGCATCGCTTGCGGCAGGCCTGCTGCTGCTCGTCGTTGGTTCCGCGGCCCGCGCCGAAGACGCGAAACCCTTCATTACCAACAAGGATGTCGACCTGACGATGATCCTGCCGCCGCCTCCGGCCAATGATTCGGCCGAGACCAAGGCCGAGCTTGGCGAGGTGCTGACCATGCAAGTCACGCGCACACCCGAAATGGAAGCCCGCGCCATCGCCGATGCCGAGGAAAACGTCTGGCGTTTCGCCGATGTCATGGGGCCGGATTTCAACAAGGACAAGCTGCCGAAATTCAGCGCCTTCTTCGATCGCGTGGTGGAGACCGAAGGCGCCGTCGTCGATCCGGCCAAGGACGTCTGGAAGCGTCCGCGTCCGCACCAGCTCAGCGATCTCGTCAAGCCGGTGGTCAAGCTCTCGAGCTCCGGTTCCTGGCCGTCCGGCCATGCGACCGTCGGCACGATGATGGGCATCATCCTGGCTGACATGGTTCCGGAAAAGCGGGCCCAGATCATGGCGCGCGCGGCCGAGTTCGCCCACAACCGCATCGTCGGCGGCATCCATTATCCGTCCGACGTCGAGATGGGCAAGATTTCCGGCAGCGTCATCGCCGCGGTCCTGCTCAACCGCGAGGATTTCAAGGCCGAGTACGAAGTGGCCAGGGCGGAGCTTCGTTCCGACCTCGGCATGTAGGACTGGCCGGTAGCCATCTTTCCGAGCGGGGCGCCTTCGGGCGCCCCTTTTCGTGTCGGCCGCGGCCTGCGCCCACTGCAAGGAAATCGCCTCGCGTTTGCCGCCATATCCTTTGCCGGACGTGCTTGTGTCGACCGTCACATCGCGCTAGCCGTTGTCGGCCGCGCCGGGCTACGATCGGCCCCGCGCCGTTTCGCTTCTGTCAGCTGGATCACCCGGAGCCGCTTCATGAAATCCTCTCTCGAAGACACGCTGCTGGCGTCGATCCGAACCATCCCGGACTATCCCAGGCCCGGCATCCTGTTTCGCGACATCACCACGCTGCTCGGCAACGCACGCGCCTTCCGCCGCGCCATCGACGAGCTGGTGCATCCCTATGCCGGGCAGAAGATCGACAAGATCGCCGGTATCGAGGCGCGCGGCTTCATCCTCGGCGGCGCCGTCGCCCACCAGCTCTCGGCCGGCTTCGTGCCGATCCGCAAGAAGGGCAAGCTGCCTTACGAGACCGTGCGCGTCGCCTACAGCCTGGAATACGGGCTGGATGAGATGGAGATGCACAAGGACGGCGTCGCGCCCGGCGAGAAGGTCATCCTGGTCGACGACCTGATCGCCACCGGCGGCACGGCGGAAGCGGCGGTCAAGCTGCTGCGCCAGATCGGCGCCGACATCCTCGCCGCCTGCTTCGTCATCGACCTGCCGGATCTGGGCGGACGCGCCAAGCTCGAAGCGCTCGGCGTGCCGGTGAGGACGCTGATCGGGTTCGAGGGGCATTGAGCATTTTTCCCTTCTCCCCTTGTGGGAGAAGGGAAAGACACCTCATTCCACCTTCACCAGCACGGCGCTCTCGAATTCCAGCACCTTGGCGCCGGTCGAATCGGAGGCCTCGCAGAGCAGCGCCAGCAACCGCCAGCCGGGACGGGACGCTATGGGGCGGTGGGAAAGCGCCGTGCGTGCGAAGGTGATGGTTTGCCCGGCATGGACGGGCTTTAGCCATTTCAGGTTCTTGAATCCGGGCGAGGGGCCGAATTCGGGCACCGGGCCGTCCCAGCCTTCGGCGTCCAGGCGGGTTTCCAGATTAAGCTTCATCCAGGTGGCCGCGGTGTGCCAGCCGGAGGCGCAGAGCCCGCCAAGCACGCTCTTCCTCGCCGCCTCCTCGTCGATATGGAAGATCTGAGGGTCGTATTTGCGGGCGAACGCCTTGATCGCCTCGGGCTCGAATGTGTGCGAGCCCAGCGTCACCGTGGTGCCGATGCGGAAGAATTCGTCCAATGTCATGACAGGCTCCCAGCGGCATCGCGCGTCAGGAACATGATGGAGTTCTCGAGCTCGAAGACACTTTCGCCGCGCTGGTTGACCAGTTCGCTGCGCATGGTCACGAAGCCGAGTTGCGGCTTCGATTTCGACAGGCGCCTGGCGAGAACCACCAGGTTGCCCCGCAGCGTATCGCCGGCGAGCACCGGCTTCTTCCATTTGACCTGATCGACGCCGGGCGCGCCCTGGCAGGTGGAATCCAGCAGGAAGGCATCGCACAGCATGCGCATGAACATGGCGCAGGTGTGCCAGCCCGAGGCCGAGAGGCCACCGAGGATGCTGGCCTTGCCGGCCTCCTCGTCGAGATGCATCGGCTGAGCGTCGAACTCGCTGGCGAACTCGATGATCTCGGCCGCGCTTACTTTTTTCGCGCCGAGGTCGAACGAGGCCCCCTCGACGAAGTCCTCATACGCCCATGTCTTTCCGGTCATGGTCAGCAAATCCGGTTGTAGAATGCGCGATCCCTTTGGATCGGAAAACCCGGATGCAGGCCGCGGGCGGTTTGGTCAAGCCCTTTCTGGTGAGCCAGGCCCAGGCAGCGGGTGTTCAGAGCCAGCCGCGGCGGCGGAAATACCAGAAAGGCAGGATCGCCGACAGCACCATCATGGCGATGGCGAAGGGATAGCCGAACTCCCACTTCAGCTCGGGGATGACATCGAAATTCATGCCGTAGATCGAGGCGACCAGTGTCGGCGGCAGGAAGATGACGGCGGCGACGGAGAAGATCTTGATGATGGCGTTCTGCTCGATCGAGATCATACCGAGCGTGGCGTCGAGCAGGAAGGAGATCTTCTGCGACAGGAAGGTGGCGTGGTCGGCAAGCGACAGCACGTCGCGCGACAGGGTCTTGATGCGGGCGCGGACGTCCTTGCTCATCTTGGTCAGAGTCGCGACATGGGCGAGGAAACCCGCCAGCCGCTGCAGCGAGATCAGGCTGTCGCGGATGGAGGAGGCGATGTCCTCCTTGCGGCCGATGGCCTTCAGCAGTTCCTGGAAGTCGCGGTTGCGCTTCGACACCTTGGTCGAGCGCGCCTCGAAGATGTCGCGCGAAATCACTTCGACATCGCGGCCGGCGCGCTCGAGGATGTCGGCGAGGCGGTCGACGATCGCCTCCAGCAGGCCGATCAGGATGGTGTCGCCGCTGCTGCAGCCGGTCGCCACCTTCTCGGCGCGCAGCGGGAAGGTCTTGAACGCCTTCGGTTCGTGATAGCGTACGGTGATCAGCCTGGCGCCGGCGAGCACGAAGGTGACCGGCGACATCAGGGGATCGTCGACCTCGGTCTGCGCGGGCAAGGTGGCGGTCATGAAGTAGGCGCCGTCCTCGATATAGAGGCGGCTTGAAATCTCGATCTCCTCCATCTCCTCGCGGGTCGGGATGGCGATGCCGAGCCAGCTTTCGATGGTGGCCTCTTCCTCCTTGGTCGGATTGACGAGATCGGCCCAGACGACCTTGTCGCCATTGACCAGCAGGTCGTCGGTGAGGCGCAGGCGATCATTGTCGACGACGAAGGCCTTGATCATCGCCGAATCTCCCTGCCAGAGCCGCGTTGAGGTTACGCATCGTGTCGGATTGCACGGTTTTTCGTCGCACGCCGACCGTGTGGCTGCCGCTTAGACCCGCGGCATGACAAAATCAAGACAAGCCGAGCAGGGCCGGCTGGCATCGGCCACTCAGAAAAATTCGTCGAGGAGCCGGTGGTACGAAAGCTTCGTCGGCTCTACTTCCGCCCAGACATTGTCGACTGGGCAGGAGGGTCACGTGTTGAACTTGAACAGCATGATGTCGCCGTCCTGGACGACATATTCCTTGCCTTCATCGCGCGCCTTGCCGGCTTCCTTGGCCGCCACTTCCCCGCCCAGCGTGACAAAGTCGTTGTAGGCGATGGTCTGGGCGCGGATGAAGCCGCGCTCGAAATCGGTGTGGATGACGCCGGCCGCCTGAGGTGCCTTGTCGCCCTTGTGCACGGTCCAGGCGCGCGTCTCCTTCGGCCCAACGGTAAAATAGGTGATGAGGTGCAACAGGTCGTAGCCGGCGCGGATCACCTTGTTCAGGCCGGGCTCGTCGAGGCCGAGCGAGGATAGGAATTCCATTTCCTCCTCGTCGGAAAGCTGGGCGACTTCCGCCTCGATCGCCGCCGAGATCACTACGGTGCCGGCGCCCTGCGCGGCGGCCATTTTCTCCACAGCCTTTGTGTGCTCGTTGCCGGTCGCGGCATCGGCCTCGGCGACGTTGCAGACATAGAGCACGGGATGCGAGGTGAGCAGGTTCAGCCCCTGCAGGATGCGCAAATCTTCGGCCGAAATACCCTTGAGCAGGATGCGGGTCGGCTTGCCGGCTTGCAGCAACTCGAGCGCTGCCTCCATCATCGGCAGCACGGCGGTGGCTTCCTTGTCCTTGCTGCCGGCGCGCTTGCGGAATTGCACGATGCGGCGCTCGAGGCTGTCGAGGTCGGCAAGCATCAGCTCGGTCTCGACCGTCTCGGCGTCGGCGACGGGGTCGATGCGGCCCTCGACATGGGTGATGTCGTCATCCTCGAAGCAGCGCAGCACGTGGACGATGGCGTCGACCTCGCGGATGTTGGCGAGGAACTGGTTCCCCAGCCCTTCGCCCTTAGAGGCGCCGCGCACCAGGCCGGCAATATCGACGAAGGAGATGCGGGTCGGGATGATCTCCTTCGACTTGCCGATCGCGGCGATCTTCTGCAGGCGCGGGTCCGGCACCGCCACCTCGCCGGTGTTCGGTTCGATGGTGCAGAACGGATAATTGGCGGCCTGCGCGGCGGCCGTCCTCGTCAGCGCGTTGAAGAGCGTCGACTTGCCGACATTGGGCAAGCCAACGATGCCGCATTTGAAACCCATTTTGTCCGGTCCTATCGGGAAAAGCGAAATTTGATGAGGGCTATGGGCGATAGGGGTTGGGAACGTCAAGCCCTGTAACGCCGATGGTCCCGCGGCTCAGTCCTTGTTGCCGAACAGTTTCTTCAGCATCGCCGCCATCGGGCCGGTCTCGGGCAACTTGGCGGGCGCCTGCTGGGGGCGGGCCTGGCGGACATGGCTTTGCTGTTTCGGAGCCTGTTTTTGCGCCGGCTTTTCCGGTTCGGCGCCCGCCTTGCCCTGTACGGCAAGGGCGGCCTTGTTCATGAAGCCGGATTCGTCGCCCTTGACGATCATGGCAGCGTTGTCGGCGATCGCGTCGAGCAACGGGTCGAGCCAGTCGCGGTCGGCCTTGGCGAAATCGCCGAGCACATGATGCTGGACCATTTCCTTGACGCCGGGATGGCCGACGCCGATGCGCACGCGGCGATAGGCGTTGCCGACATGGCCATCGATCGAGCGGATGCCGTTGTGGCCGCCGGCACCGCCGCCGGTCTTGATGCGCAGCTTGCCTTCGGCAAGATCGATCTCGTCATAGAAGACGGTGAGGGCGGAAAGGTCGAGCTTGTAGAAGCGCAGCGCTTCGCCGACCGACTGGCCGGACAGGTTCATGAAGGTCTGCGGCTTGATCAGGATGATCTTTTCACCGCCGAGCGTGCCCTCGGCGATCAGGCCCTGGAACTTCTTCGACCAGGGCGAAAAGGAATGGCGGCGGGCGATAGCGTCCGCCGCCATGAAGCCGACATTGTGCCGGTTTTCAGCATATTTCGCGCCCGGATTGCCG
>NZ_RZSJ01000439.1:0-5343 GCF_003998025.1 Mesorhizobium sp. M8A.F.Ca.ET.021.01.1.1 | reverse complement strand
CGGCCTGCACAATGGTGGGGCGAAGGACCACAATGAGCTCTCGGAAAAGTGGGAAGCGATGTCGGTCGCCAGCGTCCTCGATCCGAAGCTGCCCGACGACTATTTCCTGTTCGTCGGCAACGACAATGACTTCCTCGCCCAGGACGGCTTCCAGGTCGGCGCCCCCTACAAGGCCGATGACGGCGCCGATGTCGACACCATGTTCCTGGTCTATCGGGTGACGCTGCCGGGTCTCGGCAAGAAGTAACGATCACCGCACAAGCGGGCGCGCCTGGCGCGTCCGCCTGAGCAGGTCGTGAAGGCAGTTACTTCAAGAACTCGGCGTCCTTCGGCACGCCCGCATCGATCGGCTTGGCCGTCCTGCTCGACACGGCCATGATCTTGCCGGCGGCCGACAGGTTGGGCCGCACGAAGACCTGGGCGGGCTCCGTTGACCCGGCTGTCGAGGTCGATGATGTCCCATCATGGCGCGAACGCCTTGGACCGTCCGCCTACATCGACCTGTCCGGTTGAATCTGCGATCATCGCGCACCGGACTCGAGATAGGCCTTAGCCATGGACGAAAAAATGCCCGCGCGTCGGCGCACCGGCGACCTGACCAGCGGCCCGATCCCGCGCACGCTGCTGCTGTTCGCCCTGCCGGTGCTCGGCTCCAATGTGCTGCAATCGCTGAACGGCTCGGTCAATGCCGTCTGGGTGGGCCGATTCCTCGGCGAATCGGCGCTGACCGCGACCTCCAACGCCAACCTCGTTCTGTTCCTGATCCTCGGCACGGTGTTCGGCATCGGCATGGCGGCCACCATCCTGGTGGCGCAGTCGGTCGGCGCCCGCGACCTGCCGGAGGCGCGCCGCATCGTCGGCACCAGTGCCACCTTCTTCTTCCTCGTTTCGGTGGTCTTCGCGGTCTGCGGCTGGATCTGGGTCGATACCATCCTGGGCGCGCTTGGCACGCCGGCCGACGCCTTGCCGCTGGCGCGCTCCTACCTGCGCATCATCTTCGTCGCCGTGCCGATGATGAACCTTCTGTCCTTCGTCATGACCGTGCTGCGCGGTGCCGGAGATTCCCGCACGCCCTTCATCTTCATGGCGCTGGCGGTGGTGCTCGACATTGTGCTCAATCCCCTGCTCATCCGCGGCATCGGCCCGTTTCCCGAACTCGGCATCGCCGGTTCCGCCACCTCGACGCTGATCGGCCAGACCGTGAGCGTCATCGCCATCCTAGTCGTGCTCTACGCGCGCAAGCATCCGTTGCGGCTGGCCGGCGCCAATCTCGCTCTGCTGCGCCCCGATCCGGCGCTGCTGCGCATCGTCGTCTTCAAGGGCGTGCCGATGGGCCTGCAGATGATCGTCATCTCGGCGGCGGCGCTGACGGTGATGGGCATCGTCAACTCCTATGGTTCGCAGGTTGCCGCCGCCTACGGCATCGCCGCGCAGCTCTGGACCTACATCCAGATGCCGGCACTTGCCATCGGCGCCGCGGTCTCTTCGATGGCGGCGCAGAATGTCGGCGCGGGCCGCTGGGACCGGATCGGCCGCGTTGCCGCCTCCGGCGTCGGCTTCAATCTCGTCCTGACCGGCGCCCTCGTCGCGCTGCTATGGGTCTTCGACCGCTCGATCCTGGGCCTGTTCCTGAGCAGTGACAGCGCCGCCATCGATATCGCCGCCCACATCAACACCGTCGCATCCTGGTCGTTCGTCCTGTTCGGCATCACCATCGTCGTGTTCGCCACGGTGCGCGCCACGGGGGCCGTGATGCCGCCGCTGATCATCCTGGTGATTTCGGTGCTCATCGTGCGCACCGGCTTCGCCAATTACATGCGCGGCGTGATCGGCGAGGAAGCACTGTGGTGGAGTTTCCCGGCCGGTTCGATCGCCTCGCTGGTCCTGGCCGCGGCCTACTACCGCTTCGGCGGCTGGCGCAGCTTGCACATGATCGAGAACAGGCCGGCTGCCGGCGAACCGCCCGACACCGGCCTTGGCATGCCGCGCCAGCGCGCGAACATGACGCCTGAAACGCCGCACGGCTGAAGCACGGCTGCCTGCCAGTTGACGGCTGTCTCAGCGTCTTTGCCTGAGCCCGAAGGCAAGCGCCACCAGCGCGAACACGATGATCATGACCGCGAAGGCCAGGCTCGCCGCGACAGGGTTGGCATAGGTCGACACGACGCCGATGCCGATGACAGGCAGGGCGTTGCCGACAAAGCAGCAGACGAAGAAGCTGGACACCACTTCGGCACGGCGATCCTGCGGCGCGATCTCGTTCACCACCTGCAGGCCGCCCCGGTAGCCAAGGGCGG
This sequence comes from Mesorhizobium sp. M8A.F.Ca.ET.021.01.1.1, assembly GCF_003998025.1. Lineage (NCBI taxonomy): Bacteria > Pseudomonadati > Pseudomonadota > Alphaproteobacteria > Hyphomicrobiales > Phyllobacteriaceae > Mesorhizobium > Mesorhizobium sp. M8A.F.Ca.ET.021.01.1.1. The sequence goes on along the minus strand of NZ_RZSJ01000439.1, from coordinate 3,046 downwards.
CCACGACACCGCAGCAGGCCGTCGCCACGATCATCAGTGCCATCGAGGCCAGCATCTGCGCCGCCACCACCAGCAGCACGCTTGGGATCATCGAGGCCAGGGCGGCCAGCATGGCCTTGCTGCTCTGCACACGCATCAGCGCCACGATGCTGGCCGCCGCGACGATCGCCAGTTCAAAGAACAGAGCGCCGGCAACGGCATGGTTTGCCTCGTGCAGCTGCTGCGCCAGGATGCTCGGCGCCAACGCGGCATAGAAGCCGACCAACGCCATCGCGCCGAAACCGGTCACCGCCGGCGCGACGAAGCGCGTGCGTATCTTCTCAGGCACGGAGAGGTGCGGCCGCATCGAAATCCGCCCAAGGCCACCCGGTTTCGCCACGGTTTCACGGGTGCGCCAGACCAGGACCGCCACCACCGCGAGCGCCATGAGATAGACGATGAAGACCAGCCGCAGCGGCCAGGGCTCGTATTGAGCCAACAGGCCCGATATCAGCGACCCGAAACCGAGACCGAGGAAGTTGGTGCTGGTGGTGATGATGCTGGCACGTGATTTGTCGGCGGCCGGCAGAAGCTCGGCAATCCAGGCGGTCCCGGTCCCCGCGCCGATGCCGATACCAAGCCCGCTCAGGATGCGTGCCACGTCGAGCGACACGACATTTCCGGCGAACAGGAAGATAAGCGCGCTGACAATGGCCACAATCATCGCCGCCAGCGCTGCTGGCCGGCGTCCGACCACGTCCGACACGCCACCGAACACCAGCAAGGCGCCGAGATTGCCGACGACATAGACCGCGTAGATCAGCGTCAGAGTGATCTGCGAAAAGCCGAATTGCAGCTTGTAGATGATATAGAGAGGCGTCAGCACCGTGCTGCCGGCAAACAGCACCGCGATCATCGCCGCGACAGCCCGGATCGCGAGGACGTCGCCGCTGGCCTCGTTCTGGGTCTGCGCCAAATCGCGAAAGGCCATGGCCAACCTCGTCACCAGTTTCAGGGATCGCGACGTTAACGCGCCCTTACGACAGGCGTTCCGGTGAACGGCCACGCTCCTGACACCACGGTGGGCCTTGCCCCACCAGGCCCATTGCCAAAAACGCTGATCGGGGCCAGCGGCCCCGATCGGTCACGGCATCCCTTCGTGCCGTATTGGATGCAAGCGGTCTATTTGCAGGAAACCGGGCCTACTTGCAGGGAAAGCCGGGCGCAATCTTGCATTTGCCGGGACGCGGCTTGTGCGGCGGGCGGTGGTGCGGAGGACGGTGATGAGGCCGATGGTGCCAGTGCGGCGGCCGATGCGGCGGGCGCACGATGATGACCGGCGGATGCACGACATGGGTCCGCGAGAGATAGCCGGAACTGGCCCAGCCGCTGACACCGCCGCCATGGATCCTGCACCAGCCAGGCTGGCAGCCGGTCACGTCGACCCTGAAGCCGGCCGGCAGCGTCCCGCCCTTGGCGTATCCCGCGCCAGGCCCGGTGCGCACGTTGAGGCTGGTCGTGGTATGGGCGCCGTAGGCGAAGGCGGCGGCGGACGTCCCCAAGACGGCGGCCAGAATGGTCGCTATCGCAAGCAGAAATCGAAGTTTCATCAGTCCCTCCATTCGGTCGCCGGCCGTTCGACTGCTTCGGCCGGGACTGCATCGCAAGGGGAGAGGCAGCGCCAAGAAAAGTCAACAAGTGGCCAACGCCAACCACCACGATCACCGGTCCGGGCGTATGGTTTCCCCTGATATAGTTGAGGATTTTTTCGTGCGCCGTTTATCGGCGCGCCAACATCCGCTAACGATTTACTATCTTTCGGCAATTCGTCGCGGACCGAGGCAGTGATCATGGGCAAAGGCAGGGTCGAGGCATTCACCGACGGTGTGGTGGCGATCATCATCACCATCATGGTGCTGGACCTGAAGGTACCGGAGGGCGAGGATTTTTCGGCCCTGCTGCCGCAGTGGCCGATCTTCCTGTGCTACGTGCTCTCCTTCATCAATGTCGGCATCTACTGGAACAATCTGCACAACATGTTCCACACCGTGCAGCGTGTCGACGGCCACGTGCTGTGGGCGAACCTGCATCTGCTGTTCTGGTTATCCCTAATGCCGGTGACGACCGCCTTCATGGGCGAGAACCATTTCGCCACGGTGCCGGTCGCGGTCTACGGTTTCGACCTTGTAATGTGTGCGACCGCCTACAGCATGCTGGTGATTGCACTGCATCGGCTGCATGGGCCGGATACCGGATTCGCCAAGGCCATCGGTCGCGACCGCAAGGGAAGGATTTCGCTTGCCGTCTACGTAGCGGCCGTTGGGCTGACCTTCCTCGACCGGTGGATCGGCGTGGCGCTCTATGTTGCCGTCGCCCTGGTTTGGCTGGTGCCGGACACCCGCTTTGCACGGGTATTGGAAAAATAGCTTCTTTGTCCGGCGCAATTCCTGAGGGAAAACCACCTCACACTTTCCTGGACTTGCTTAACCGCGCATCGCTTTCAGCTTCTCCGCCACGGAAGCGGCAAGGTCGGCGTAGCGCTCTTCCAGCCGCTCCGCCGCCTTGATGATCGAGAAATCATGGCCGAACTTCTCCAGCGCCATGCGCAGTTTCTCGACGAACTCGGCTTGCTTTTCCAGTGCGGAGAACAAGGTTTTCACCTGAGCTTCGCTGATATCAGGGTTGGCCAACATCTGTGGCACCTCGCGTCCCATCTGGTCGCCGGTGGCGGTCTGCTCCTTCAGAATTGCAACCCAATCCGTCAATCGGAAATCTCCCTTTTGGCGTCACAGCATGCGCAGCCACGACCGGACTGGTCAACCCGACGAGCCCCCACAAAGGCTTGCACAAGCCCGTTCCGGCGCTAAGTTCGGCGCCATTCAAAAAAAGGAACCCACCGCCGATGATCCCCGACGCCGAGATCCAGACTGCCCTGCCAGCGCTTGGCCGAGGCAATACCGCCGTCATCACCGGCGCCGCCAGCGGCATTGGCCTCGCGGCGGCCAAACGGCTGGCGTTGATGGGCATGAAGATCGTGCTCGCCGACATCGCTGGTCCGCGCCTCGAC
>NZ_RZSJ01000438.1:0-5348 GCF_003998025.1 Mesorhizobium sp. M8A.F.Ca.ET.021.01.1.1 | reverse complement strand
CACGGCACTGGCCAAGGCCATCGACCGCAAGGCGATCGTCGAAGCGGTCTATGCCGGCGCCGGCATAGACCGCTTCGACGATCGCCTTGCGGTCGATGGCCTTGGCCAGTGCCGTGCGCACGCGCACGTCGCCCAGCGGCTGGTGTTCGACGTTGAAGCCGAGGATGCCGATGTTCTGGCCCTTGAGATCGAGCACCGTGATGTCGGGGTCGCCGCGCAATTCGGCGACCGCGCTTGGCGGCGGCGGCGCGGCGACCTGGCATTCATTGGCCTTGATGCGCTCGACGCGGGTGGTCGGCTCGGGCGTGACGGCGAAGACCAGCGTGTCGATCTTCGGCGCGCCGCGCCAGTAATCCTTGTTGGCGGCGTAGCGGACCTGGCTGTCGGGAACATAGGCCTGAAGCACGAACGGGCCGGTGCCGACCGGCATGCTGTCGATCAGTTCGGGCGTGCCGGCCGCGACCATCTTTTGCGTCTGCTCCAGCGACAGGATGGAGAGATAGTCGAGCGCCAGCCCGGCCAGGAAGGTGACGTTGGGAGCGGTCAGCGTGAAGCGCACCGTGTGATCGTCGACCTTGTCTATCTTGTCGATCAGCGTGCCCATGCCCAGTGCGTTGAAGTACTCGTAAGCGCCGCCGCCGAGCTTGTGATAGGGATTGTCGGCGTCGCGCTGGCGGTTGAAGGTGTAGAGCACGTCGTCGGCGTCGAAATCGCGCGTCGGGGTGAAATGCTCGTTCGACTGGAATTTCACGCCGTGCCTGAGATGGAAGGTGTAGGTCTTGCCGTCCGGCGAGACGTCCCAGCTTTCGGCCAGCGCCGGCCCGACCTCCGTCGTGCCCGGCTTGAACTCGACCAGCCGGTTGAAGATCGTCTTGGCGGCGGCGTCCATGGTGGAATCGGCGATGCCGATGGCCGGGTTGAAGGTCTCGGGGTTTGCCTCCGAGCAATAGACCAGCGTCTTGGCATAGGCCTGCCCGCCGAGAAGGACGGACGAGGCCAGAAGGGACGAAACCAGAAGGGATTTGACCATAAGAGACTTGGCAAGCACTGTGCGCAGAACGGTGGATTTCATCGCAAACGCTCCTGATGACACTTTACGGGTTGAGGGAAGGGCCTGAATTTCATGGCGCCGCCGCCGGGGCGAGGAAGCGGTCGGGCGCCAGCGCCGCCGCAGTGACGCCGAGCGCGGTGACATCCTCCGGCAAGGACTGACCGCGCATCAGCGCCGCGCCCAGCCTGGCCAGCGTCAGCGACACCTGGAAACCATAGCCGCCCTGGCCGCCGAGCCAGAAGAAGCCGGGCAGGCGCGGGTCGAAGCCGGCGACCGGCGACCGGTCGGGCGCGAAGGTGCGCAGGCCAGCCCATGGCGTCGAGGGACGGCCGATGCGCATCGACGTCGCCTGCTCGATGCGGTCGACGGCGATGGCGACGTCGATGTCTTCGGGGTAGGCGTCGCAAGGTTCGGAATCCGTCTCGTCGGCGAGCGAGCCGATCAGCCTGCCGGCATCGGGCTTGAAGTAGAACTGTTCGTGCAGGTCGACCACCAGCGGCCAGCCGGCAATGTCCATGCCGGCGGGCGGATCGAACAGGAATGCGGTGCGCCGTTTCGGCTGGAAGCCGAGGCCCGGCAGCCCCGCCAGGCCGGCGACGACATCGACCCAGGCGCCGGCGGCGTTGACGACGATGTCGGCCCCATAGGCACCGGCGCTTGTTTCGACCCGAAAAGCGCTGCCGTCAGGCGAGATGGCGCGGACTTCCTCGCCGGTGCGGATGATGCCGCCGGCTGCCTTAAGCGCCGAGGCGCTTGATCCCAGCATCTTGCCCGTGTCGACATCCACCGCGTCCGGTTCATAGACGCCGCCGCAGGTGGCTTCAGTGGCAATGACCGGGACCAGCGTGTGAAGCTCGGCCGCCGACAGGCGGCGCACGCTGGGCACCAGCGCCTGCAATTCGCCGGCCAGCCGGTCTATTGCCGCATCGTCGCCGCGCCAGCCGACATGCAGGGCGCCACGCCGGTGGGCGACGAAGCCGCCCTCGACGATGGCCTGCCGGCTGGCCAGCGTCAGCCCGCGCACCAGGCGGTTGCCGTAGGTCTCGGTGAACAGGGCGGCGGAGCGGCCGCTGGCATGGTAGCCGAGATGCGGCTCCCGCTCGATGACGGTGACTTCGGCCGTGTCCGCCATTTCGGCGGCCAGCGAGAGGCCGGCGATGCCGCCGCCGATAATGACGATCTTCCCAGGAGAATTCGATTGCATCCGTCAGTCGTAAAAATAATTTCGTATCCAGTCAATATTTAGCGTATAAGAAAATTGTTGGCGTTGTTGATGACGGCGGGGAGTTCGACTACCTAGGGTGGACAAGCGGCCGGATCGCCGCGCCATGGAGCTGACAATGTCGGAGCAACCGAACCTCGGTGATTGTCTGCGTGCCCTGAGAAAGACGCATGGCTGGACCTTGCAGGAGGTCAGCTCTCTTACCGGCGTCGCGGTGTCGACGCTGTCCAAGGTCGAGAACGACCAGATGTCGCTGAGCTACGACAAGCTCTTGCAGATCTGCGAGGGGCTTGGCATCCATGTGACGGAGTTGCTCAGCGGCGATCGCAAGCAGCCGGCGGCGCGCACCCGCCGCTCGGTGACCTCGCAGTCCAACACGCTGCGCCAGCTGACCCGCAACTACGACTACCGGTATCTGGCCACCGACCTGGTGCGCAAGCGCATGGTGCCGATCCACGCCTATGCGCGCGCCCGAACGCCCGAAGAGTTCGGCCCGCTGACCAGGCACGCCGGCGAGGAATTCCTGATCGTGCTCAAGGGCGAGATCGAGTTGCATACCGACCAGTACGCGCCGGTGCGGCTGAAGGCGGGCGAGAGCGTCTACATCGATTCCACCATGGGCCATGCCTACCTCTCGGTCGGCGAGGGCGACGCCGAGATGCTGTGCGTCTGCTCCGGCGACGAACCCGATATGGAAGGCACGCTGCTCTCCGTGCTGGAGACGGTGGAGGGGTAGGGGGCGATTGGCCGCGTCGGTTGCAATCGGCTGATGTCGGCGCTGCCCCTCACCTGCCTGCCGGCATCCTCTCCCCGTAAAGTGACGGGGAGAGGGGGGCTGTGGCGGATGATTTCGCCAATCCCCAACGTCGCAAGTAAGGGCGCCGGCGTTGCGACCGGCTTCTTTCCCCCGTCACTATACGGCGAGAAATGCCCGGCAGGGCAATGAGGGCAGCGCCACCCGCCCAAGTTTTTTGCAGATCGATTCAGTCTTTCTGGTTCGAACTGCCTGGCGAAACCGGCTATAGGACCGCTGAAACCGCGACTCCCGCCAACCCAAAAAGGAAAATCCATGAGCTCAGAAAAGACAGCCGTCATCGTTGCCGGCGGCAGCGGCATGGGGGCGGCGGCGGCCAAGCGGCTGGCGGCGGACGGGTTCAAGGTCGCCATACTGTCCTCGTCGGGCAAGGGCGAGGCTCTGGCCAAGGAGCTTGGCGGCATCGGTGTCACCGGCTCCAACCAGTCGAATGACGACCTGCAGCGGCTCGCCGACCTGACGCTCGAGCGCTATGGCCGCATCGACGTGCTGGTCAACAGTGGCGGCCATGGGCCGCGCGCACCGATCCTTGAGATCACGGACGAGCAGTGGCACACCGGCATGGACGTCTACCTGATGAACGTCATCCGGCCGGTGCGCATCGTGGCGCCGCAGATGATCAAGCAGAAGGGCGGCGCCATCATCAACATCTCGACGGCGTGGGTGGCAGAGCCGAACGCGATGTTCCCGACCTCGGCCGTGTTCCGCGCCGGCCTTGCCGCCTACACCAAGATTTTTTCCAACACCTATGCATCGGACAATGTGCGCATGAACAATGTGCTGCCCGGCTGGATCGACAGCCTTCCAGCGACCGAAGAGCGCCGCGACAACGTGCCGATGCAACGCTACGGCACATCGGAGGAGATCGCCGCGACCATCGCTTTCCTGGCGTCGGAAGGGGCGGGCTATATTACGGGGCAGAGTATCCGCGTGGATGGGGGCGTTATCCGGGCGCTGTGACATATTAAGGGGCGTCGTGTTCCTTCGCGCGCCCCTCTGTCCTGCCGGACATCTCCCCTACAAGGGGGGAGATTGCAGTGTTGGCGCCCCCGCGCCCTTTTTTGGAACGTTGAAACAATGGGCGAGAGCCGCAATCAAAGCTGATCTCCCCCCTCGTGGGGGAGATGTCCGGCAGGACAGAGGGGGGCGCTGTCCCGCCGCGTCTCAGGTTATTTCGCTGCCACCTGGTCTGCATCCGTCAGCGTCTGCAGGAACGCGACAATGTCGTCTATCTCGGCATCCGTCAGCGCCGGCTTGCCGCCAGGTCTCCTGCCGCCGAAGGGCGGGTCCTGATTCAAGTTCGGCCAGTAAGCCTTTGGCAGGTCGTCATATTTCCTCACCGTGCCGTCGGCATTCTTGGGATACCAGCGGCCGGGATCGGTATCGCGGCTGGCGTAGAAGGCGACCGCGTCGCGCAAGGTGTGTAACTCGCCATTGTGGAAGAAGCTCTTGCGCAGCGCGACGTTGCGCAGCGTCGGCGTCTTGAACAGGCCGCAATAGTCGGTGCGGCCGCGAAAATCAGTGCGCAGCGGGCCGCACAGGCCGAGATCGGCATAGGCTGGGTCGGTGTTGGCCGTGATTGCCGGGTTGCGCGGTACGGCGATGGCGATCAGGCCGAAATCGGTGAATTGCGGCGGCTCGCCGTCATTGGCGGGTTCGCTGAGGTGGCAACTGGCGCAATTGCCTTTCGCCTCGTCCTCGAACAGTTGGCGGCCATGCAGCTCCTGGGCCGACAATGTCGCCTTGCCGGCGAGGAAGGCATCATAGCGGCTGGAATAGGGATAGAAAACGGCGGCGCTCTGCTCGAACGTGCCGAGCGCCTCGGCGGCGGCGTCGAAGGCGTCGCCCGGGCGGTCGAAGACGTCCTGCCCGAACACCGCCTTGAACTCGTCGGCATAGGCCGACTTGCGCAAGGCGGCGGTGACCGCCCCGGCACCCTTGTTGGCCATCTCGAAGGGCGAGAGCAGGGGGATTTTCGCCTGGTCCTTGCCGTGGTCGGCGCGGCCGTCCCAGGTCAGGCCGCCGGTCGGACCGTTGTCGACGCTTTCGTCGCCCTCGTCCTCGGAATCATGGAAATGCTCGGTGAAGGCGGGCGCGGCCTGGAGATAACGCAGCGATGGCACGGCGCGCACGCCGGGCTGGTCGAGGTTTGGCCCGCCCATTTCGACCGGCGTGGCCGAGGCCGGCCCGAAAGCATGGCTAGGATCATGACAGGACGAGCAGGCCTGCTTGCCCGAGGCCGAGAGCGAGGGGTCGAAGAA
>NZ_RZSJ01000437.1:0-5384 GCF_003998025.1 Mesorhizobium sp. M8A.F.Ca.ET.021.01.1.1 | reverse complement strand
AATCGGTATTTGCCAACCTCATTCCACGCATGTTGAAAGTGCCGGGCACTGCCCGTAATTGGCGCTCGGTGCTGGCGCTGCTGGAGATGGCGCGCAAGTCCGATAGCGATTGATCCGGGCGTCTCGCCGGAAATGCGCGGCGGCGACACGCATAACGAACTATGTCGCCTCGGCGCGTTTCCAGTCGAAGGCCAGTTCTTCGCGGAACGCAAAGCGCTTGATGTGGTCGGCAACGACGCTTTCGAGCCGCTCGATGGAAGCGGCTTCGTCGGTCGATACCGTGATGTGCAGCGCTGCCCCGTCGGCGTCCATGACCGTGCGGCCGAGTGAAAGGTCGATGACGCCGTGGTTGGGGTCGAACTCGACGGGAAACTTGTGCGCCCAATGTTTGCACAACTGCTGCAGATAGCGGCTCGCGTGCGCCGTGGCGACATTGGCATGGCTGGTCGGCATGAAGGGGGTTCTCCGAAGCTCAATCTCGTGACGTGGCGCCGCTTTTCGCGGCAGGCGCCACAGCCGGATAGATAGGCACAGCCACGCGAAACACCATGGGAGTGGCCGCCGGCCACTCGAAAAGGTGATCGATTACCAGCTTCCGGTGTTCGCCATCGACGCCCACGGTTCTGCCTTGGCCTTGGCCGGGCCTTTCTGCAGAAGCTCGATGGAGATGCCATCCGGCGACCTGATAAAGGCCATGTTGCCGTCGCGCGGCGGCCGGTTGATGGTGACGCCATTGTCCATCAGTCGCTGGCAGGTGGCGTAGATGTCGTCGACCTCGTAGGCGAGGTGGCCGAAATTGCGCCCGCCCTTATAGTCTTCCGGATCCCAGTTGTAGGTGAGTTCGACCAGCGGCGCCTTGTCGGCGATGCCGCTCTGCTCGTCCTCGGATGCTGCCAGGAAGATCAGCGTGAAGCGGCCCTGCTCGTTTTCATAGCGGCGAACTTCCTTTAGCCCGAGCTTGTTGCAGTAAAAATCGAGCGAGGCATCGACATCGGCGACGCGGACCATGGTGTGCAGATAGCGCATGTGTTTTCCTCGATCTGTTGGGTTGCGGCGCAACATAGGGTCGGCCCGGTCAAAGGGCAATCGTCCGGCGTCAGCCGGCGCCGGCAAAGAACAAATCCGGTATTCCCGCAATGAACCGTGAAAAAAGGCACGTCAGGTCTTGCACACACCGGAAGCCGCGGTGTTAATCTGGTGCCAAGAATCAGTTGCGGTGTTCTTGAATAAAGGGGGCATTCTTATGGGGGAAAAGGCCTCTTTGACGGGGCGGGCCAATACCCTTGGCGACGCCTTGACGCGCGACGAAGGCGACGACGCCGCTGACTTGGCTGAAATCGCCGGCGCCATCAAGTGGTTTGATGTGGCCAAGGGCTATGGCTTCATCCTTCCGGATGACGGTGTTTCGGGCGATATCCTCCTCCATGTGACATGTCTTCGACGGGATGGCTTCCAGACAGCCTTGGAAGGCGCACGCGTGGTCTGCCTTGTGAAGCAGGGCGAGCGCGGGCTGCAGGCCTTCCGCGTGCTTTCCATGGATGTCACCACCGCCGTCCATCCCGCGGAAATGCAGGAACAGCGCACCCATGTCTCGGTGACGCCGGAGAGCGGGCTCGAACGCGCCTTGGTCAAATGGTTCAACCGCACCAAGGGGTTTGGCTTCCTGACGCGCGGCGAGGGGACCGAGGACATTTTCGTCCATATGGAGACCTTGCGGCGCTACGGCATCACCGAGCTTCGGCCGGGGCAGGTCGTGCTTGTCCGTTTCGGCCGCGGTGACAAAGGCCTTATGGCCGCCGAAATTCACCCCGATATGGGCACCTTGCCGGTCTCGCACTAGGGCGATCCGGCCGAGGATTCCATATGACACACAGGAACGGGTTGACGGCGGGCGTGATGTGCGCCGTGGCTGCCGTCATAGTCGCCGCCACCTCATTCTTCTATTTCCAGGTACCCAGCGCGGCCGACGGCCGGGCGATGATCCTTCCAGTCGATCCCGCGCCGCTGGTTGCTGTGACCAAGAATGGCAAACGCTCCTTCTCAATCGAAGTCGCCGATACCGAGGCCGAGCGGGAAGCCGGCCTGATGTTTCGCGAGGATATGGCCGCCAATCATGGCATGCTGTTCGTCTTCGACGAGACGCGCGACGTCAATTTCTGGATGAAGAACACGCCGATGGCGCTCGACCTGATCTTTGTCGGCCAAGACGGCAGGATCCGCGCGATCAAGCAGGGTGAGCCGCAATCCGAGGCGATCGTCTCGCCGGGCGAGCCGGTCCGCTTCGTGCTCGAACTCAAGGCCGGCACGGCCGCCAGGGACGGCATCGCGGATGGCGATCTGCTGCGCCATCCGGCGATAGGCACGGCATCGGGTCCTGGCATGCCGCCCGCGGACAAGGGCGATTCTCCGAACGTCGATTCCGACTGAGCGCCAGGGATCGCCTTCCAATGCAGTTTTTTTCCCATGACGGGTTCGATCTAGCCTTCCTCGACCGCCAACCGGCCTTGGGCGCGGGCGATCCGGTGCTGATGATTCATGGCTTCGCCTCGAGCCACTATGTCAACTGGGTATCGCCCGGCTGGTTCAAGACGCTCAACGATGCCGGCTATCGCGCCATCGCCTTCGACAATCGCGGCCACGGCTCGTCATCCAAGAGTTACGACGAGGCCGATTATACACCCGCGAAAATGGCTTCGGACGCGGCAGCCCTGCTCGATCATCTCGGCATCGAGCGGGCCCATGTCATGGGCTATTCGATGGGCGCGCGCATCGCGGCCTTCCTGGCGCTGTCCGATCCGGACAAGGTGGCGACGCTGGTCTTTGGCGGCCTCGGCATAGGGATGATCGATGGGGTCGGCGATTGGGATCCGATCGCCGCCGCCCTTCTTGCCGAGGATCCGGCTGCGACCACCCATCCGCGCGGCCGCGCTTTTCGCGCCTTCGCCGACCAGACCCGCAGCGACCGCCAGGCGCTTGCCGCCTGCATCGCCACTTCACGGGAATTGCTTGGTGAAGAGGATGTTGCTCGCATCGCACAGCCGACGCTGATCGCGGTTGGTACCACCGACGACATTGGCGGATCGCCGGACGAGCTTGCGGCGCTGATGCCCAATGCCAGGGCCTTCCACATCGAGGGCCGCGACCATATGCTGGCCGTCGGGGACAAGACCTTCAAGCAGCGGGTGCTGGAGTTCTACGCCGAGAATCCGCTTTGAGGCGTCGGTTTCTCGGGATGAGCGCCTCGGATTCCGAAACTAAGCTACGTCAAGGCCTGCAGCGACCGCGCCATGTTCAGCCTTGCCCGCGGTTCGAAGCGCTGGCGAAATTCCTGCGTGTGGAAGATATGCGGTCGGGCAAGGAAGGTCTTCAGCACCGCGCCGCGGCCAGCACGCCACATCGGCTCTTCAACCCAGCCGTATTCACGGCGAACCGCGCGTTCATAGGCATCGAACGCAACTGCGTCAGCGCCCAGGATCGACAGGTCCATATCGAGGAACAGGCTGGCGTCGCGGGTCGCCGCCGCGTTGTCGAACAGCGGCAACTGGTGCGTGGCGGTGGCGAGGATCATCGCGCTGACGCGGCTCAGGCGCCCGGCATCGGTGCGGCCGGCGAGCTTTTGCTCGGCAAGGGCGGCACTTTGCGCCTCATTGTCCTTGGCCCTGCTGTCGTAGATGGCGTCGTGGAACCAGATCGCCGCTTCGACGGCTTCGGGGTCGTCCAGAAGCGTTCGATAGTCGCCGGCCAGCGTTAGCATCGCTTCGATATGGGCGAGGTTGTGGTAATGGCGACGGGCGGCATGGTAGAGGACAGAAAGCTCGGTTTTCAGGGCGTCGTCGATCAAGGGTTCGTTTTCCATGGCTGCTTGAATTCCTGCGAACCAAATCCATTTGACACAGCACTAAGGAAAATTGAGTTCAATCGTGCTATGATCTGGCTTATATGTGCGGCCGGACAAGCAGGCAGACTAGCAGGACGCAGGATGAGACGTCGATGAACAGCATCAGCATTTCCCGTCACGGCGCGTTGCAGCCGGTCGACCCGATCTGGCGTTCGATCCGCGACGAAGCGATGGAAGCGGTCAACCGCGACCCGCTGCTGGCCGCGTTCCTCTATTCGACGATCCTCAACCAGGAAAGCCTGGAAGAGGCGGTCATTCACAGGATCGCGGAGCGGCTTGCCCATCAGGATATCGGCTCCGATCTCATCCGCCAGACCTTCAAGTCGATGCTTGCCGACGACAAGGACTGGCCAACCACGGTGCGCGTCGACATCCAGGCCTATTATGACCGCGACCCGGCTTGCGACCGGTTCATCATGCCGGTGCTCTACTTCAAGGGCTTTCACGCCATCCAGACCCATCGGCTGGCGCATTGGCTGTGGAACCACGGCCGCAAGGATTTCGCGCTCTACCTGCAGAGCCGTTCGTCCGCTGTCTTCCAGACCGATATCAATCCGGCCGCGCGCATCGGCAAGGGCATCTTCATCGATCACGCCACCGGCCTCGTCGTCGGCGAGACGGCGGTCATCGAGGACGACGTGTCGATCCTGCATGGCGTGACGCTGGGCGGCACCGGCAAGGCCGGCGGCGACCGCCATCCCAAGATCCGCTACGGCGTGCTGATTGGCGCCGGCGCCAAGATTCTCGGTAACATCGAAATCGGCCATTGCTCCAAGATTGCCGCCGGGTCGGTGGTGCTGTCGCCTGTGCCGCACAACAAGACAGTCGCCGGCGTGCCGGCCCGCGTGGTTGGTGAGACCGGCTGCGACCAGCCTTCGCGCCAGATGGACCAGCTTCTGCCGTCGCAGAAGATGGATCACGTGATCAGTTTCGATATCTGATTTGCTGGCAGTACCCGCATGATTGCGATTTGCCCGGCGGCACTGCCGCTTCCGGTGCAATAAGACCGGCTTGCCTTTACATCGCCATTGTCGACGTGCCAGAAGCGCCGTTCAAACGAGCAAGCCCGATGATCGGAGAAGACTGTTGAAGCCGGACGAAATCAGAAAGCTGGACGCCTATTTCAAGCGCGTCTTCCAGAACCCCAAGCTGGTGGTCAAGGCGCGGCCGCGCAAGGAAGATTCGGCCGAAGTCTATGTCGGCGACGAGTTCCTCGGCATCGTCTTCAAGGACGAGGACGACGGCGACTACAATTTCTCGATGGCGATCCTCGACATCGACCTGGGCTGAGCCTGCAAGCCACGGCAGGCCGCGTCGAGCGCGGCCGGCCCCGCTTTCAGCCTGTCAATGTCCGGCCTTGAGGATGCGCCCTGCCTCGGCCGAGATCGCCGCGTCGAGCGTCTGCCAGTCGCCGAGGAATTCCCTTGGGAAGCGATAGGTAAGGCTGAGATCGTCCCCGACATGGATGTCCCGCTCGCAAGGAGCC
>NZ_RZSJ01000436.1:0-5396 GCF_003998025.1 Mesorhizobium sp. M8A.F.Ca.ET.021.01.1.1 | reverse complement strand
GGTGCGGCCAGCGATTGCAGGCGTTGCGCCGTATTCACCGTGTCGCCGGTCACCGAATAGGATTTGGCGGCGCCGATGCCCAATCCTCCAGTAACGACCGGACCAGTGTTTATGCCGATGTGGAGTAGGAGAGGCGAGCCGGAGTAGGGGGTGCTTTCGCCGAGCCGCGCCGTCCGGGCGATCATGTCGAGAGCGGCGCGAAGCGCACGTTCCGGATCGTCCTCATGCGCGACCGGCGCACCGAACAAGGCGAGCAGTGCATCGCCGATGAATTTGTCGACGAAACCACCAAAGTTTCGCACGGCCGCCGTCAATTCCTTGAACAGTTCGTTCTGCAGCGTTTGCATGACCTCGGGGTCGAGCTGCTCGCTGAGTGTCGTGAAGCCGCAGAGGTCGGCGAACAGGACCGTGACCGTCCGGCGATCGGCGTCAGAGACAGAATGCGGCCCTTCTTCGCTTTCGATGTTCGGCGCCGCAGTTCGAGAAGGTGGCACAAAGGTCCGGCTTGGTGTCGGAGCAGGCCGTTCGACGGATTTTGCGGACGCACCGACGCTTGCCCCGCATTTCGGACAGAACTCGAAATCAGGTGCGCAGACATAGCCGCAACTGGCACATGACACGGGCTGGCGCCGGCCACACTTCGGACAGAAGGCGTAACCGCCCTCAATCTCGAAACCGCAGCCTGAGCAGTCCATGGAACAAGACCTCACTAGGGGCCGTGACGGCATGATCTCGCCACGCATTTCACGGCCAGGGCAATCACAAGGATGAACCGATAGCTCTCAACCGGCAAGCGGCAGCGCAAATAGCCATCGAGAGATCGGATGGTTCCTGCGGCAGAGCGCTGCCGAGCCGGGCGGTTGCGCGGCCGTCGTTTGCGAAAGTTCCCTCTACCCGCTGTCTTCCTGCTATCTTGGAGATAAGGAGACCGACGCATGAGCGAGAACCGCAAGCTGGCCGCAATCCTGGCTGCAGATGTGGTCGGATACAGCCGGCTCGCGAGCGCGGACGAAGAGCGTACCTTGGCGAGGTTGCGGACGCTGCGCAGCGACCTGATCGATCCCACCATCGCAGTCCACAACGGGCGGGTGATCAAGCGCACCGGCGATGGGGCGCTGGTTGAGTTCCGCAGTGTGGTGGATGCCGTGCGCTGCGCCGTTGAGATCCAGAACGGCATGGTTGAGCGCAATGCCGGCGTGCCGCAGGACCGCCGCATCGAGTTCAGGATCGGCATCCATCTGGGGGATGTGGTCGAAGAAAGCGACGGCGACCTGATGGGCGACGGCGTCAACATCGCCTCGCGTCTGGAGGGTGTCGCGGCGCCCGGCGCTATCTGCCTGTCCGAGGATGCCTATCGCCAGGTCAAGGCGAGGCTCGACCTTTCGGTCAGCGACCTCGGCAGCACACAGCTCAAGAACATCGCCGAGCCGGTCCGGGTCTATTCGCTGCAAGTCGGCGCGGGGGCCAAGGCGGCCGCGACCCCGGAAACCGCGACGAGCCGACCGGCTGCGGCCGTGCCGCCGAAGCTGTCGATCGCCGTGCTGCCGTTCGCCAACATGAGCGGTGACGCCGAACAGGACTACTTCGCCGACGGCATCTCCGAAGACATCATCACGGCGCTGTCAAAACTGTCGCAACTCTTCGTCATCGCACGCAATTCGTCGTTCACCTTCAAGGGCCAGAACGTCCATGTGCAGGAGGTGGGCGCGAAACTCGGCGTGCGGCATGTGCTCGAAGGCAGCGTACGCAAGTCGGGCAACAGGGTGCGGATCACCGCGCAGCTCATCGATGCAATTTCAGGCGGCCATCTTTGGGCGGAGCGGTTCGATCGCGACCTGACCGACATATTCGCCGTGCAGGACGACGTGACGCAGCAGATCGTCGGTGCGCTGGCGCTCAACCTGACCGACGATGCCCGGCAACGGCTGGCGCCGGAGCACCCGCGCAACACCGAGGCGTATGACTGTTTCCTGCGCGGCCGGGAGCTGTGGCACCGGCTGACGAAGGAGACGAACGTCGCAGCCCGCGATCTCTTGCAACGTGCCATCGAACTGGACCCGAACTTTGCCTCTGCCCACGCTTTCCTCGCCCTCACGCACGGCGTCGATTACCTGAACAGGTGGGGAGCGTCGCCGCCGGAATCGATGGCGCAAGCCGAAGAGGCCGCAACGCGGGCGGTAACGCTGGATGACAACGATCCCTGGGCGCACTGGGCGCTGGCGATAGCCAAGCTGTACACACGACGGCACGATGAGGCCATCGACGAGGTCGAGCGCGCACTGGTCCTCAATCCGAACTTCGCCGAAGCGCACGTCTGCCGCGGCGAAACGCTGTACTATTCAGGCAAATCCGAGGAGGCCCTCGAGAGTTTCGCCCGGGGAAAGTCCTTGAACCCGTACTTTGCGGATGTGCTTCTGCACTTCCAGGCTTTGGCGTTGTTTCAACTGGGACGATACAACGAGGCCGTTGACCTCCTGCTGCAACGGCTGGCTCGCAACGCTGTGACCGACGTCTCTCGCGCGCTCCTGGCCGCCAGCTACGGCCATCTGGGCCGTTTGGAGGAGGCCCGCGCGGCATGGCAGGACATGCTTCGCGTCAATCCCGACTTTTCGCTGGAATACCGTCGCAAAGTCTTGCCTTACAAGAACCCTGCCGATTTCGAACTCATGGTCGACGGGCTCCGCAAGGCCGGTTTGGTGCAATGACCGGGTAGCGGCCCGATCAGAGGCCGGAGGCCCGGCCGATCTTGCACCATCGGGCGTTTTCGCGCACCAGTTTCAGGTCGTCGGTGGTCTCGGCAAATGTCCGCGAACGGTATTGCCGGAGCAAGTCCGCGAAGGGCGCCCCTCCCGGCAGGCCGGCAAGCTGCTCGCGGACCGAGATCTTTTCATCGATGACCCGGGTGCCCCAGGCATTTTCCCGAACCTGCAGCTCCGCGGCCAGATCGCGCTCTTCCGGCGCGTTTTCATCCAGCGCAGCCAGCAGGATCGAGTGGAAAAGCGCTACATAGCCAATCTGTCTCAAGCCGCCCACGACCCGCACGCGCGGCAATATGGCAAGGACGAGGAACGTCAGGAACAAGTCCGGCAGCAGCACACCGTCCAGCAGCGCCTGCTTGAGATGCGGCCGCTCGAACGGGATGGAAAGACCATGCGGCCTGTCAGGCTCGATCAGCTGCCCGTTCTCGAGGACGAGCTTGCGCACGCGCTCCTCGCGGATGCCCCAGAAATAGGCGGTGGCATTGGGCAGGAATCTGCCAAATGGGCTCGATGCGGCCTCTTGCAAGGCATGCTCGAGACGCCGGCGCCTTGCGGGCTCGAAGAGCAGCCTGGAAAGAAGGCCGCCGTCATGGTCTAGATGCCGCGCCATGGCAGCAGCGGCGAGCCGGTCATCGATCAAAACCGGCAGGGCCATGCCGGAACGATCCCAACCGGCGACCAGATCCTCGTTGAGTTCTGTCAGCGCATCGGCGGCGGTTGCAAACACCTTGTCGTGGCTGGCGAGCAATGTGCCCAGCCAGCGGCTGGCATCCGTTTCGTCGCACACCGCTTCGAGGGCGCGCCTGTTGAGGGTGACGGGACCGGCCGCGCAAACGCTTTTGCGGCACAGTTTGTGGCGCCCCATGCCAAACAGGTTGACCTTGTCGTCGCCGACATCGAGCCAGCCCGGCCCCTCCCGGCCAATTGTCTCCATGGTCATCGTCGTTCCCATGAAGCCGAAGAAGGCCGACAGCCCGTTTTCGACCGCGCCGAGCCAAGCAAGCAGGAGGGCATCGAAGGTGATCCGGTCCATCAGAAGCAGGCAGTGCAGGCCGGACTGAATCACCGGTCTGTGCTCGAACTCTTCGAGGATCTTGCCGATCTCCTCAGGCTGCATGATCGCACCGAGGCGCTGATGCAGGACTTCGCGCAGGATCGAGCGGGCAGCGATCGCCGGGCCGGATGCAGGCCTTGCTACCGGCCGCCACAGATGGCGGGCGTAATCGGAAACCGATGCATTCCAGTTCTGCTCGATGTCACGCACGACTTCCGGGCAGAGCAGCGACAGCACAGCCAGAATTTCCACCGGAGGCGTAGGGGCTGGGGCGAAGACGGCGGTCATCAGAACCGCAGCCGGGCCATGCTCAGAAGGTCGTGATACTGCCCGTCGGTAAAGCCGGCCTTCACATGCCGGCCTTCGACCTCGAAGCCGTGGCTGGTGTAGAGGCGGATGGCCGGCTCGTTGTCGGCATAGACGGTCAATTCGACCCGCTTCAGCGCGCGCCAATTGTCGGCAACGTCAAGCAGCGCGCCAAGTATGGCAGAGCCGATGCCCTTGCCGACAAAGGCATCGTCAAGGCCGATATTGATCTCGCCTATATGCGAACGGCGCGGCGAACCCTGGACAACCAGGTTGCCATGGCCGACGATCCTGCCGTCCAACTCGGCAACGATCCAGGTGGTTTCCTGGCCGCACTTGGCGATGCGCCGCTCCACCTGCTCCACCATCTCGAAAGGCATCCTGAGCGTGCCCCAGCGGAAACCCGGCATGTTGAAGATAGCGCAAAGCGCCTCCGCATCGCTTGGCCGCACGGCTCGAAGCTGCGGCCGGATTTTCTCGGATGGCGAGGTCGTGCTGGTCATGGCGTTCCCGGCTACAGCAATTCCAGGAAAAGTGTGAGCGGTTTTCCGCCCGGAATTGCGTCAGAACAAAGGATAGAGCAATTCGCCGTTTCCTTGAAACGGTGAAGTGCTCGAACCCAATCGGCCCGGCACGATGCGCCGGGCGGCACCTGAAAATCCAGCTATCTCTGCAGCCTATGACGCCGATTGCGAGCCAAAATACCGGGAGGCGGCGTAGAGTTTGAAGGCGCCGCTGATGCCGATCCAGCCGAAAAGCGCGAGCCAGCACAATGTCCTGGTCGCACTCCAGTCGATCCGGTGCACCGCAGCGTCGGTGATGACGAGGCCAAGGATGGCAAGCAGGCCGACCAGAAACTGCGCCAGGCCGAGCACCAGCAGTTCCTCGCGCGGCGCGTTTTTCCAGACGAGATAGGCGCCGCCAGCGCCGGCGAGGAAGATGGCGCTGTAGACCTGGGCGTGGAAGGGATCGACCGGCCATGGCCAGGTGCTGCTGACCCTTTGAGGGAATAGCAACATGCCGATGCCATAGAGGCCAAGGATCGCGGCTTCCGCCAACATGTAGCCGCGCCACGCGGGGTTAGGGGTCACGCCTTTTGCTGGGGGATAGGCCCTGGTCCGCCAAAGGAACAGCCCGGATACCGCCGCCGAGGCAAGATAGACCAGGAACCAGAGCCAGGCCGCTTTTCGCTCGAAGTTGAAATAGCCGAGATTGATCAACGAAACCGCCGACACGATGACGGTGAAGATGAAGGCCATGACGAGGACGAGCCAGCC
>NZ_RZSJ01000435.1:0-5407 GCF_003998025.1 Mesorhizobium sp. M8A.F.Ca.ET.021.01.1.1 | reverse complement strand
GTTCCGTGATGCTCGAGGGCAAGCCGATCGATCTCACCGGCAAGGCCGATCCCGGCGAATTGCGTGACCGCGGCCTCGCCCACGTGCCGGAAGACCGCCATCATGTCGGGCTGGTGCTGGCTTTCGAGGAAAACGAGAATTCCATCCTCGGCTACCACGACGATCCCCGTTACCTCAGGGGACCGTTCCTCAACATCGACGCCATCATGGCCGATGCCAAGGACAAGATCGAGAAATACGACATTCGTCCCGGCAATCCGCGCCTGAAGACGGCCAATTTTTCCGGCGGCAACCAGCAGAAGATCGTGCTCGCGCGCGAAATCGAACAGGACCCCGGCGTGCTGATCGTCGGCCAGCCGACGCGCGGCGTCGATGTCGGCGCCATCGAATTCATCCACAAGCGCCTGATCGCCATGCGCGACCAGGGCAAGGCGGTGCTGGTGGTCTCGGTCGAACTCGACGAGATCCGTTCGCTCTCCGATCGCATCCTGGTGATGTTTGCCGGCCGCATCGTCGGCGAGCGCGGCCCCGAGGCGACCGAAGGCGAGCTTGGCCTGCTGATGGCCGGTGTCGAGCATCAGGAGGCCGCGCAATGAGCACGCCTTACGCCAAATTGCCGGCCTGGGCCGACTACGGGCTGATCCCGCTGATCAACCTGTCGGTCGCCTTCATCGTCGCCGGCTTCGTCGTCATGCTGGTCGGCGAAAACCCGTTCCGCGCCGCCGTCATCCTGGTCGAAGGCGCCTTCGGCAAGGGAACAGGCATCGCCTTCACCCTCTTCTATGCCACGACCTTCATATTCACCGGGCTTTCGGTGGCGGTGGCGGCACATTGCGGCCTGTTCAACATCGGCACCGAGGGCCAAGCCTACATCGCCGGCCTCGGCATCGCCATCGTCTGTCTTTCCTTCGACAGTACACTGCCCTGGTGGCTGACTTTTCCGCTGGCCATCGTGGCCTCGGCGCTCGTGGGCGCGTTGTGGGCGTTGATCCCCGCCTACCTGCAGGCCAAGCGCGGCTCGCACATCGTCATCACGACGATCATGTTCAACTTCATCGCCGCCTCGATCATGGTCTACCTGCTGGTCGGTCCGCTGAAACCGGCAGGGTCGCAGGCGCCGCAGACGCGCAACTTCCTCGCCGGCGCCGAACTGCCGAAGCTCAACTGGATCATCGAACTGTTCGGCGCCAAGATCCGCTCGGCCCCGCTCAATATCTGCTTCCTGCTGGCGCTGGCGATGGCCTTCCTGGTCTGGCTGCTGATCTGGCGCACCAGGCTCGGCTACGAGATGCGCACCTATGGCCACAGCCCGAAGGCGGCCCGCTATGCCGGCATTTCGGAAACGCGCATCATCATCACCGCCATGATGATCTCGGGCGCGCTGGCCGGCATGATGGCGCTCAACCCGGTGATGGGCGACCAGCACAATGTCGCGATCGACTTCGTCTCGGGCGCCGGCTTCGTCGGCATCGCGGTGGCGCTGATGGGCCGCCTGCATCCGGTCGGCATCGTGCTGGCGGCGATCCTGTTCGGCATGCTCTACCAGGGCGGCGCCGAACTCGCCTTCGAGATGCCGGCGATCAGCCGCGACATGATCGTCATCATTCAAGGCCTGGTCATCCTTTTCGCCGGCGCGCTGGAGCACATGTTCAGGCCCTATATCCAGGCTCTGTTCGCCTCGTTCAGCCCGAAATCGGTGGGCATGCAGGCTGTCAACGGGAAGGGCGCCTGAGATGGACATCTTCAACGCAATCATCCAGGTGCTGGACTCGACCATCCGCCTGTCGGTGCCGCTGCTGCTTGCCTGCCTCGCCGGCCTCTATTCGGAGCGGGCCGGCATTTTCGACATCGGCCTCGAAGGCAAGATGCTGGTCGGCGCCTTCGCGGGCGCTGCCGCGGCTTCCGTGTTCCACTCGGCGCTTATCGGTCTCGGCATGGCGGTCCTGATCTCTGTCGCTTTCGCGCTGGTGCACGGCTTTGCCTCGATCACCCATCGCGGCAACCAGATCGTTTCGGGCGTGGCGATCAACTTCGTCGCCGCCGGATCGACCATCATCCTCGGCCAGGCCTGGTTCCAGCAGGGTGGCCGCACGCCGGCGCTGCAACCCGGCGAGCGGTTCGAGGCGATCATCTGGCCTGGCGCCGACGCGGCCAGGGACGTGCCGATCATCGGCCCGATCTACGCCGAACTGATCTCCGGCCATTCGATCCTCGTCTATTTCGCCTTTGCGATGGTGCCGTTCACCTGGTGGGTGCTGTTTCGCACGCGCTTCGGCCTCAGGCTGCGCGCGGTCGGCGAAAATCCGGCCGCGGTCGACACGGCTGGCATCTCGGTCGCCTGGCTGCGCTATCGGGCGCTGATCTGCACCGGCATCCTGACCGGGTTCGCCGGCGCCTATCTTTCGATGGTGCAGAATGGCGGCTTCGTGAAGGACATGACGGCGGGCAAGGGCTACATCGCGCTGGCCGCGCTGATCTTCGCCAAATGGAAACCGGTCAACGCCATGTTCGCATGCCTGCTGTTCGGTTTCCTCGATGCGGCGTCGATCCGCCTGCAGGGGACACCGCTGCCCATTGTCGGCAAGGTGTCGGTGCAGTTCATGCAGGCGCTGCCTTATGTGCTGACCGTCATCTTGCTCGCCGGCTTCATCGGCAAGGCCATCCCGCCGCGCGCCGGCGGCGTGCCTTACGTCAAGGAACGCTAGGACAAGACTCCCCACGCCGGGTTTTGGACACGATCATCGGAGAGAACACCTGAATGTCGCATGATCTGTTCGAAGCGGCCAAGGCCGCCATGGCCAAGGCCTATGCGCCCTATTCGAAATTCCCGGTGGGTGCCGCCTTGCGCACCGAGGACGGGCGCGTCTTCACCGGCGCCAACATCGAGGTCGCCTCTTATCCCGAGGGCTGGTGCGCCGAGACCACCGCGCTTGGCCACTACATCATGGGCGGCGGCGGCAAGATCGTGGAAATCGCCGTCCTTGCCGAACGCATGGCCAAATGCTCGCCGTGTGGCGGCTGCCGTCAGCGGCTGGCCGAATTCTGCCGCCCGGAAACGAAACTCTACCTCTGCGACAACACCGGCGTGGCCGAGACCGTGACCATGGGCGACATGCTGCCCTATGGCTTTCGCGGCGATATCCTCAAATGACGCGTTGGCTCACATGCAAAGCTGGCTCAAATGAAGCGTAGGCCGAGATGACGGAAAAAGCGCTGGACCATCTTATCGAAAGGCTGGACGGCCTGGCGCCGTCGACCGCGCTGGTGCTGGGTTCGGGGCTGGGCGACCTTGTCGACCGGATCGAGGATCCCATCCGCGTCTCCTATGCCGCCCTGCCCGGCTTTCCCAGAAGCGGTGTCAGCGGCCATGCCGGCGAAGTGGTCGCCGGGCTGTTTGCCGGCGTTCCGGTGCTGATGTTGTCCGGCCGCGCCCACTACTATGAGCATGGCAACGCCGCGGCGATGCGGCCGGTGCTGGAAGTGCTTGCCGGCATCGGCATCACGAAACTGATCCTCACCAACGCAGCCGGCTCGGTCGATCCGGACATGCCGCCGGGCTCGGTGATGCTGCTCACCGATCACATCAACTTCTCCGGCACCAATCCGCTGATCGGCGAGCCGAGCGACCGCCGCTTCGTCAGCCTGACCGAAGCCTACGATGCCGGCATCCGCGACGCGATCGAACGCGCGGCCAAGGCGACAGGCACAGCGCTGCACAAGGGCGTCTATATGTGGTTCTCGGGGCCTTGCTTCGAGACGCCGGCCGAAATCCGCATGGCGCGCATCATGGGCGCCAACGCCGTCGGCATGTCGACCGTGCCGGAAGTCATTCTCGCCCGGTTCCTCGGTCTGCGCGTCGCCGCCTGCTCGGTCATCACCAATTTGGCCGCTGGCATGACCGGAGCCGAGCTTTCGCACCAGGAAACCAAGGACATGGCGCCGGTTGGCGGATCGCGGCTGGCAACGGTGCTGCAGCGCGTGTTCCGTGACGGGCTGCTGGAGAGCTGATGCTTCCACAGGAAATCATCCGTCACAAACGCGACGGCCACAGGCTGGCGCCTCACGAGATCGCCGCCTTCATCGACGGCGTGACGTCGGGCACCGTAACCGACGGCCAGGTCGCGGCCTTCGCCATGGCGGTGTTCTTCAACGGCATGAACCGCGACGAGGCCGTGGCGATGACGCTTGCCATGCGCGATTCCGGCGACGTGCTCGACTGGTCGGATTTGCCAGGCCCCGTCACCGACAAGCATTCGACGGGCGGCGTCGGCGACAATGTCTCGCTGATGCTGGCGCCGATCGTCGCCGCCTGCGGCGCCTATGTGCCGATGATCTCGGGCCGAGGCCTCGGCCATACCGGCGGCACGCTGGACAAGATGGATGCCATTCCCGGCTACACCAGCCAGCCCGACATCGCGCTGTTCCGCAAGGCGGTGCTGGAAACGGGCTGCGCCATCATCGGCCAGACCGCTGATCTGGCACCCGCCGATCGCCGGCTCTACGCTATCCGCGACGTGACCGGAACCGTGGAATCGGTGCCGCTGATCACGGCATCGATCCTGTCGAAGAAGCTCGCGGCGGGCCTGCAATCGCTGGTGCTCGACGTCAAGGTCGGCAACGGCGCCTTCATGGAGAAATCCCGTGATGCGACCGCGCTCGCCAACAGCCTGGTCGAGGTCGCCGGCGGGGCTGGGCTGAAGGTCTCGGCGCTGATCACCGGCATGAACGAACCGCTGGCCTCGGCCGCCGGCAATGCGGTCGAGGTGCGCAATGCCGTCGATTTTCTGACCGGCCGCTTGCGTGACCGGCGGCTGGAGGATGTGACGCTGGCGCTTGCCGCTGAAATGCTGCAGTCGGCGGGGCTGGTATCGTCCAACCAGGACGGCATGCGTCGCGCCACCGAGACGCTGGCCAGCGGCCGTGCCGCCGCCACCTTCGCGCGCATGGTGACCGTGCTTGGCGGTCCGGCCGATTTCATCGAGAAGCCGGAAAAATACCTGCCCGAGGCGGCAACGGAATTCGCCGTCAAGGCGACGACAGAGGGTTTCGTCACGAATATAGCCACCCGCGACATCGGCCTCGCCGTGGTCGGGCTGGGCGGCGGGCGCACCCGGCCCGACGACAAGATAGATCCCGCCGTCGGCATCACCAGGCTGCTGCCCATAGGCGCGGAAGTAAAAGCCGGAGACGCGCTAGCGCTGATCCATGCCCGCTCACCGTCCGATGCCGAAGCGGCAGCCGCGGCGGTGCTTTCAGCCTATGCGATCGGTGCTTCGAAGCCGTCCGCCGACAAGTCGGTCATCCGGCGGATTCTGCCGCGCGGCTGACTGCACCCTACTGAACCAACAGCAGCGTGCCGTTCTCGGCCTGGTATTTGCCGAGCCGATTGAGAAAACTCATACCGATC
>NZ_RZSJ01000434.1:0-5411 GCF_003998025.1 Mesorhizobium sp. M8A.F.Ca.ET.021.01.1.1 | reverse complement strand
GTTGGCGCTCGGATCGAGCTCAAGCTGCAATAGCGAAGCCGGTGCCGAAAGCAGCGAGACGACACCCGGGCCATGACCCGCCACGGTGCTGTCCGAGTGCACGATAACACCCACCGAAACATGCCCGCCCAGCCGCGAGCGGCCATAGCGGTTGTCTGCGTCCATGATGCCGACAATGTCGCCGAAACGCAGCGAGCCGAGCTTGTAGCGACGCACCATGCCCGGATCGGACATCTGGATGTCGTAGTCGCCGCGCAGCACATTGTTGCGGCCCAGCCCCGAACCCATGACGCGGGCGGGAATGCGATGCGTGACCTTGACGTGGATCCTGCCGTTGCGCTCCACCGGCCGCCAGCGCGCGAGCAGCCGTGGCGAGCAGTTCCAGATCGCAACGTCGGGATAGTCGGTCAGGCGCAGGCCAAGTCCATAGGCCCAGACCTGGATGCGGTCGCCGATCGCCATCTGCCGCATCGCCGGCAGCGGAAAGTCGATCAGCACCGTGTCGACGCCGCCATGCTTGCCGGTCACCACGCCGCGCGCGCCGGCGGCGCGCCCCGTCGTGACGATGGCGTGATTGCCGACGCAGGAATAGCTCTGCAGCGCCTGGTTGGCGGCATCAGGGCTGCCGCCGGCCGCGCGCGCCTCGTTGCGGATCGACACCGCCGGTTCGACATGATCGCCGGCGAGCCCGACGCAAGGGTCGCCGACGCGATGGTTGAGCACGATGCCGCCGGTGCCCGGCAGCGAGCGCGGCCTGCCGTCGTAGCCGATGCGCCACGGCGTTCCCTTCTCTGTCGGCGAAGCCACTTGCCCGGCGACGCTGATCATCACCAGGTCGCGCGCATTGGTGCGCAGGCCGTGGACCGGGTGGAGGCGGGCCGGTTTCATGCCGCCGCCTCCACTGGTGCCAGCTCGTACCAGAGCGCGCAGGCATTGCGCCAGGGATCGTCCGGCGTCTCGTCATGGTCGGCTGGATCCTCCAGCGCCCAGTCGGTTTCGCTCCAGCCGTCCGGCAGCGCCAGGATGACCGGCGCGACGACCTGCACGATGGCGGCGCTGCGGCCGCTCGCGGCGATCGGGGCGGCGGCGGGCCAGAAGGCCGGACCAGACCAACCCGGGATCGCGCCCGGATGACGTGTGGCCGGAAACGCGAGCCGCTCCAGATAGTCGCATAGCGGCGGCCGGGCACCGGCACTGCCGGCGATGGTCAGGATGTAGGTGCTCTCGGGCTGCAGCGCGGCCGACAGGGCAATGACGTCGCGCGCGCATTCGTCGAGCGGTGCTGCGGTGCCGGCGAGGTCGCCAAGCCGGGCTTCAAGCGCGGCACAACAGCCTTCGAAGCGCGGCAGCAGGGCAGTGCCTTCGCGCTCGGGCAGCGCGCTCTCATATTGCGCGTCGCCGACCCAGTGCACGCGTGACGACAGCCGGCCGTTCTGCCAGGCGCGGCGCCACGGCTCGAGCTCAAGCACCAATTCCCTGAGCGTCGCGTCCCGCGCATCGGGATGCAGCCAGCCGCCGCCCATCTGGTCCGGCCGGTGGCGGTAGTACTCGTCATTGTCGAGCAAGGTGTAGAAGCCACGCGGCAGCCAAACCCGCGCCGATTGCGACAGCGTCACCGTGACCAGCAGCCCCATCGGCGACAGCGCCAGCGGCGCATCGATGACGATGTTCGGAGGCTTGGGCGAAAAGCGCCCGGGAAGAGCCAGATGGTGGTCCATCGCGGACACCCTTCAGAAATAGAGAGTTGGAGCTGTCCGGCGACTCCACCGGATGCTGAACAGCTGCAACGGTTTAGGCGGCGATGCGCGAGGCGGTGTTGCGGCTGAGCCCGTACGACCAGTGCACACGATCGCCATCGAGGCCGGGGAAACGGCGCCCTTCGCGCGTCAGCCGGTAGGCGGCGAGCCACGCGTCGGCCTGCGAACCCATCTTCTTGGCGTCGGCGTCGAACTCGGCCGGCGTGATCGTCGTGCGGAAATCGTTCTCGGCGATGTATTGCAGCGTCCTGCGCCCCGCATCCGCCATCTTGGCGCGCTGCGACATCTCGGCCGCGCCGCCCAAGTGCCGGTTGGCGACGGCTTCGATGACATCCCATTTGGTGTTGGCGTCGAAGGACTTCTTGATGTCGGGCGCGTCGAACAGTTCGAAGATTTGCTGCACGTACTGGCCGGTTTCACGGGTCAGTGCCAGGATGTTGCCATAGCTTGAACGGTCGAGATGGTAGCGCAGGTCGGTACCCACACGCTGCACCGTGGCGAGCGCCGCGAACGGCCGGTCATTGATGGTCGAGCTGCCGCGGATGACCTGGCCGATGGTCAGATCCTGGAAGTATTGCGACATCGCGTTCATGAAGGCGACCAGCATGAAGTGGAAGCTGCGGTTGACGATCGCCCCCGACGGCACCGGCGCGCGGCCATAGTTGAAGACGCGGCGATAGGCGATCAGCCGATCGCGGCGCTTGTAGCGGATCGGCCGCCACTTCTCGAGGATGTAGAGCCCGCGCGCGCCGGGGCCGCGCTGGATGCGGATCTGGCCGTTCTGGAACAGCCGGCGCAGCACATCGACGACCTGGAACAGCTTCATGCGGTCCATCTGGTAGATGTAATAGAGTTCTGCCGAGGCCTGCAGCTGCGGCGGAATGATGGATTCGTCGAAGTCATTGCGCAGCAACGGCATCTGCAGCGCGTCGAACGGCTTGAGCGGCCCGTCGCCGAAGCCCACCAGATCCGCGAAGCTCGTTGTCGTCGCACTGGACGAGCGATCGAGCAGTTCACCGTAGCGGCCCTCGAACTCGCTCTCGAAAGCGGCGCGGTCCGCCGGCGACAATCCGGGCAGCTCGTCCCTGAAGAAGCGCTGGAACAGCCTTTGGATGACCTCATTGGATTCGCTAGCCATAACAGACCTCATGTTGCTCGAATTGGCGGCTCACGGTTTCAGGCTTTGGGCGGCTCGCTGGAGCCAGTGTCCTGACTGGCATTGATGGCGCTGATCACGGCCGGCACCAGGTCGAAGAAGCGCGCCAGCTCGCTGTCGGTGATCGTCGCGGGAAGGCCTGGTGGGACGGGCTCGACAGCGCGCACGCGCTTGACGAACTCGCTGCGCCGTTCGTCCTGCGGCTTGGTCTTCTGAAACTTGACGATGGCCTGCAGCGACGGGAATTCCGCCCGGATGAGCCATTGGCCCGCATTCGTGCGGCCAACGATGTCGCCGGTCGTGTCGACCGCCGCCGCGTAGAGTGCCGTGACATTGTCCTTGTCGCGCAGGCCAAACGACCGCACCGTTTCGTCAAACCTGTCGATCGCCTTGCCGATGTCGCCAAGCTTCTTGTCGATCTCGCTACCCTTGGGCTGGTTCTGCAGCGCGGTGGCGATAGTCTCCATCGCGGCGGTCAGCCGTTCGAAGGTCTTCGACTGGTCTCCATCGGGATATCTCCTGATCGCCTTGGCAACGTCGCCGATGGCCTTCTGGGTTCCCTGGCTGCCGGTATCGACCTGTTTGGTCAACAGGTCGATCGATTGCGGCGTCTGGGCCTCCACTTCGAAGCGGGCCTTGACCCCGGCGTGGAACTTGTTGGCCGGATGATAGGGAAACGGAATTTTCGCAGCCATTGTCCTGCTCCTCTCATGCCTGCTCACGCCGACCAGTAGTCGGGACGGTTCTGACCCATGCTAGCCATCGAGCTCGCGATAGGCGACGGCATCTGGACCGGGCTCGGCAGGTTGGTGCCCTGGTTGAACGTGTTCTGCAGGATCGTGCGGATCATCCAGCGGATCAGCGACTGGTTGTTGCGGAAGTTGAAAACGTTGAAGTCGCATTGCTGGGTCAGCGACCGCACCAGGCGCTCGGTCTGCTCCTCGGCCTGGTAGAAGGTTCGCAGCTCACGCACCATCAGCCCCTTGAGACCGGGGTCCCAGGCGCCAGCGCCACCGAACGGGTCGAGCAACTCGCCGGAGATGGTGGCGAGCTTGGTCTTCAGCTTGTCGCTGAATTCGCACAGCAGCACGCCGGGGTTCGCCACCTGGTCGGTCAGGTCCAGCACCGCGCCGACGGCGAGGCCGACGGCGGTCGCGCGTCTCTCCTGTTCACCGAGGCCGTCCGGATCGATGCCGACCGCATAGAGATCGATCGCCCGGTCGAGCAGGAACAGCATGTAATCCAGGAGCACCTGGCAGCTGATCTCGTCGTCGTCGCAGCCGCAGCCGGCGAAGCAGTCGACCTGCTCGAGCAGGAAACCGCGCGCGATGGTGAGGTTCATCAACCGGACGGCGCCCTGGTCGGGACCGCCGGCGCCATAGAGGCCGTAGACGATGATCGGCGGGCGCGCGACATAGAGCAGCCGCGAGCTGCCTTTGGCGACGAAGGCATCGACGAAGAGCTGCAGGCTGGAGACGAACGCCACCAGCGGCGGCGATTCCGGTGGTCCCGATGTGATCGGCACGTCGATCGGAACCGGAATGCTCTGGCCGAACTGGATCAGGCGCTGGAAGCGGTGAACCAGCATCGCCGACGCGGTCGATAGTTCACGCAGGCTCTCGACGCTTGCCCCGGTCGAGAGGTCGACCAGGTCGTCCATCGCCTGCGACAGCGCGTTCTCTTCCAGAAGGGCACGCAGGTCCGCCTGGCCGCCGGCTTCCAGTTGCAGGACCAGATTGCGGTAGGCTTCGATGCCGCGCGGCCAGTCCTCCTGGCCAAGCGCGCTTTCGACCGAGCCGGTCAGGCTGCGCAGCGCCATGATGACGGCATTGCGGCGCGCCTGCAGCTCACCGGCCGCCGAACGCACGATCGAGGTGCTGCGTGTGATGCCGTTGGACGCCAGCCCCTCGCCGATGGCGACAAGGATGAGCCCCGCCAACACGTCGCAGCTCTGGGCAAAGCGCCGGAACAGGATGGCGCTGCCATCGGTCAGCGTGCCGACATAGCGTGCCAGGCGCGAATACTCGCCGAGCTGGCGGCGCGCCGACATGGCGCGGTCGTGGTTGACCGAATCCAGCGAAAGGCGCGCGGCGGCCAGCCCGTCATTGGCGAGCTGCCGGATCGAGCGGCCCCAGCCAATCATCTCGATGCGGATGTCCTTCAGTGGCGAGGAGGTCGAAAGCGTCTGCAGGTCGCGCTCGAGATCGTCCTGAGCCTGGGCCATTTCGACCGAGGACGGGCCGCTGTTCCACACCTGCGGCACATAATCGGGCACGCTCGAATAGGGCAGGCCGGCGCGTTCGCGGCGGTCCCTGTCCGCTTCCTGCGGGTAGAAGTTCAGCAGCGCGTTGGCCATCTGGTCGGGATCGCGCGGATCACTGACGCGCAGCGTCTTGCGCAGCAGATTGTCGACGGCGACCGTGGCGGGCGACCGAAATTTCGAGACCGGGCTGGCGGCGGTTGTAAACAGGTCGGCCATGACATCTCACCTCATGCAA
>NZ_RZSJ01000433.1:0-5446 GCF_003998025.1 Mesorhizobium sp. M8A.F.Ca.ET.021.01.1.1 | reverse complement strand
GCGATGCATCCACGCGCGCAGCGACAGCCACCAATGGGTGATGGCGCCGAGCGCCAATATGCCCTCGTCACCCTCGTCCTCGTCATTGTCGAAGAGAAGCTCGTCCTCGCGCGGGTCCGCCGCGGCCGGTTCTTCCATCACGGCGAAGCCGTTCTTGCGCCCGATCAGCGCCGCGCCATAGGCGAACAGCCAGAGCGCCGGTGCAGCCAGCAATATGGCGAGCACGCTGGCGACCAGTCCGGTCGGATAGCCGCCGATGAGGACACCGGGAATCTTGAGCACCATGTCGCCGAAGACGCCGCCGAGGCCGGTAGGCAGCGGCCAGGTCTTGGGCGGAACCACGCAGCCCGCGATCGCGGCGGCGAGCAGCGCAAAACCGAACCAGAACAGCCCGCGCTTGGGCAGCCGGTCGACGCCGCGCGCCGAAAACAGCAGATAGCCCCAGACGACGGCCGGAACCAGCGCGGCAACCGCGGCAAGGCCGAAGAACTGCATCGCAAGGTCGGAGAAGACCGCGCCGGCATAGCCCATGGCGTTGGTGACGGTGTTGGCGGTGGCGTGCGAGAAGCTCGGGTCGGCGACGTTCCAGGTCGCGAGGCTTGCGACGGCGAAGGCGGTGAACGCGAACAGGCCGGCGCCGACCAGCCGGCCGACCTGGCGCCGCGCGAATGCCTGGATGCCGCCCCCGGTATCGGTCAGCGCGAGCGGTGCTGAAGCCCCTGAACGCATGCTCTTCCCCGTCAGTGATTGCCTGGCCCGAGCGCATGACGCACTCCGGCAGATTCGGATGCCAGACTAGGCGTGGGAAGGTTAAGGGCGCATTAACTATAAGGCTGCGGCGATCGTCCTTTCGACATCGACACCTCCAGCGCTCGCGTTACATGAAAATGGCGGGCGCTTCGGCCCGCCATCCATTGGTCGGGTCGGCCGTGCGTTTACTTGTTGGCGCCGCCGAGCATCTTCACATTGGCGCAGAACTCGGCGTGCGGCTTGCTCATCGCCGCGTCCTGGCATTCCTTCATCATGGCGTCCTGCTTCTCCTTCGGCATGGCCATGAAAGCTGCCTTGAATTCCTCCATCGGCTTCATGGTTTTCATGCTGGAATCGGTGAAGAACGGCGCCATGTTGTCCGGCTCGTCCAGTGCGCCGGCAAATGCAAAGCCGCTGACCATGGAAAGCGCGAGTGCCCCGAGGCAGATATCCTTGAGGTTCATGAGCAAATTCCTTCCCTATGTTTCGAAACACGAGCGTCAGAACGACGGGCGCCTCCACAGTTCGGAGACAGGGCGGTCGATGTTTCCTCGAAAATCTCCTTCACGCGAACGTGATTGCGCGAAGTTGATCTCCACCAGAAAGAAGAATTTGCCAAAAAAAGAGGCCCGGAGCGATCCGGGCCTCAAGGCGTGAGTCCCTTTCGAGGACGTCACGACGGGATGCTTTTCAAAGCAATTCCAGGAAAAGTGCTTTCGCGGTTTTCCGTCCGGAATTGCGTAAAAACAAAGAACTCGAGCAATTCCAGGAAAAGTGCTTTCGCGGTTTTCCGTCCGGAATTGCGTAAAAACAAAGAACTCCAGCAATTCCAGGAAAAGTGCTTTCGCGGTTTTCCGTCCGGAATTGCGTAAAAACAAAGAACTCCAGCAATTCCAGGAAAGGCGCTTTCGCGGTTTTCCGGAAGTGCCTGGAGGTACGGGGCCGGCGGGAGGAGGGTTCCGCCGGCCCCGTGGCAAGGATGCCTTACGGCACCACTTCGCCATGCTGGGAAATGTCGAGGCCTTCGACCTCTTCCTGGGTCGTGGGACGCAGGCCGACCAGCGCCTTGACGACGTAGAGGATGACGAAGGTGGCAACCGCCGTCCAAATAATGGTGACGGCGACACCGTAGATCTGCTTGCCGAGCGAAGCGCCCGATGAGAGGCTGTTGATCGCCGGGTCGGCGAGCACGCCGGTCAGCAAGGCGCCGATCACGCCGCCGACGCCATGCACGCCGAAGGCATCGAGCGAGTCGTCATAGCCGAACATGTGCTTCACCTTGACCGCCGAGAGGTAGCAGACGACGCCGGCGACGATGCCGACGATGAAGGCGCCGGTCGGATTGACGAAACCGGAAGCCGGCGTCACCGCGACGAGGCCGGCCACGGCGCCCGAGATGATGCCGAGCACGGAAGGCTTCTTGGCGATGATCCATTCGGCGAACATCCAGGCCAGAGCCGCGGCGGCTGTGGCGACCTGGGTGTTGAGCATGGCGGCACCGGCAAGGCCGTCGGCCGCCAGTTCCGAACCGGCGTTGAAGCCGAACCAGCCGACCCACAGCAGCGATGCGCCGATGACCGAATAGACAAGGTTGTGCGGTGCCATGTTGGTGGTGCCATAGCCTTCGCGCTTGCCGAGCACCAGCGCGCAGACGAGGCCCGCCACACCGGCATTGATGTGGACGACCGTGCCGCCGGCGAAGTCGAGAACGCCAGCCGTACCGAGGAAACCGCCACCCCAGACCCAATGCGCGATCGGCACGTAGACGACCAGCAGCCACAGCGCCATGAAGATCAGCAGCGCCGAGAACTTGAAGCGTTCGGCGAAGGCGCCGGCAATCAGCGCCGGCGTGATGATGGCGAAGGTCATCTGGAACATCGAGAAGACGAATTCAGGGATGTTGGCCACACCCGGCAGCCACAGGCTCGCGGTGGTGATGCCGTGGTGGAAGAATTTCGAGGTGCCGCCGAGATAGGCATTCATGCCGCCGCCGTCGGAGAAGGCCAGCGAATAGCCGAACATGAACCAAAGCACCGTCACCAGGCAGGTGATGGCGAAGCTCTGCATGATGGTGGCAAGCACGTTCTTCTTGCGCACCATGCCGCCGTAGAACAGCGCCAGGCCCGGGATGGTCATCATCAGCACCAGCGCCGTCGAGGTCAGCATCCAGGCGGTGTTGCCGGTATCGAGCACCGGGGTCGGAGCGGCAGCCGGCGCGGCAGCCGCCGCAGCGGGTGCGGCTTCCTGCGCGAAGGCGGCGACGCTGCCCAACGCTGCGAGAGCGAGCGAGCCCAGCAGGGCCGCCCGTCCCGTCGTCTTCAAGGTGGAAGGAATATTCATTGAACTCTCCATTGGAATACGTGTTCGCCGCTCAGAGTGCGTCGGTGTCTGTTTCGCCGGTGCGGATGCGCACCGCCTGGTCGATGCCGAAAACGAAGATCTTGCCGTCGCCGATCTGACCGGTCTTGGCTGCGGCGGTGATGGCTTCGACGGCCTTGTCGACCATGTCGGCCGCGACCGCGACTTCGATCTTGATCTTCGGCAGGAAGGAGACCGCGTATTCCGCCCCGCGATAGATTTCCGTATGTCCCTTCTGACGCCCGTAGCCTTTGACTTCGGTGACGGTCAGGCCCTGGATGCCGACGGCGGTGAGCGCCTCGCGCACCTCGTCCAGCTTGAACGGCTTGATGATTGCCATCACGATTTTCATAAGGTTTCACCCTTTGCTGTTGCGGTCCCCCGCGTTTGCACACCTTCACCGATCCCAAGGAGCCGGAGAGTGCCCCCAAGGATTCAAGCTCCGTGCCAAGTGCCGAAGCAGGGTATTAACCTGTTGTAAACAAAGGGAATGGAGTGGCCGGAACCGGCAGGTGCTGGCGCCTGCGGTGCATCATATGCTCAAAAATTATGCAATTTTTCGAAATTGCCTATTTTGCCGGCTTTGGGAGTGACCCCGAAAAGGCGAGGCTGGGTTTCGGAAAAGATCATGCTCAAACAAGACCCGCAAAGTGCTCAACGCTTGAGCCGGATCAGGCCTTCCTGTGCCATCGAGGCAATCAGCGTGCCGTCACGGGCATAGAGCGTGCCGCGGCTGAAACCGCGCGATCCCGAGCTCGAGGGACTGTCCTGTGCATAGAGCAGCCAGCCATCGAGCGAATGCGGCCGGTGGAACCACATCGAATGGTCGAGGCTGGCGGCCTGGATGTCGGGATCGAACAGGCCGCGCCCATGCGCGAAGGTCGAGGTGTCGAGCAACGTCATGTCGGAAAGATAGGCGAGCAGCACCGACTGCAGCGCGCGGTCGTCGGGGACGGGACCGGCAAGGCGGATCCAGACATTCTGCCGAGGCGGCAGCTTGTCGCGGCTTTCATAGTGCTGGAGATTGACGGGTCTCAGTTCCAGCGGCCGCTCGCGCGCCCAGAAACGGCGCACCGCTTCCGGCACCCGGTCGGCAGTTTCGAGCAGCTGGCGCTGCGTCTTAAGCCCTTCCGGCGGCGGCACGTCGTCGGGCAGCGCGAACTGATGCTCGAGCCCTTTCTCGTCGACCTGGAACGAAGCCTCCAGCGAAAAGATAGCCTGTCCGTGCTGGATCGCCAGCACGCGCCGCGTGGTGAAGGAACCGCCGTCGCGGATGCGGTCGACCTCGTAGATGATCGGCACCTTGATGTCGCCCGGGCGCATGAAATAGCCGTGCAGCGAATGCACGAACCGGTCCGGCTCCACCGTGCGCTGCGCCGCCACCAGCGCCTGGGCGATGGTCTGGCCGCCGAACACGCGCTGCCACTCCACCTGGGGGCTGCGACCACGATACAGATTGTGTTCCAGCCTCTCGAGGTCGAGAATGCGCAGAAGCTCGTCGATCGCCGCCGTCATGTTTTGTGACCTCGCCGCAAAATTGCTATGGCGGTTTCCGACAGGAAGAACGAGCCGTCAAGGGCGCGAGCCCCCGGGCGGCGCGCGCAAAGGGTCGCCGAGAGAAGGAACCAGGACAATGGAAGGCAAGGCCGACGCCAAGACCAGATCCGGGCTCGATGTTCTCGTCGCCGGTGCCGGCTATGTCGGCCTGGCCGCCGCCGTCTCGCTGAAGCAGGCACGGCCGGGCCTCGCCGTGGCGCTGGTCGATGCGGCGCCCGCCGGATCCTGGCAAAGGGATGGCCGCGCCTCGGCCATCGCCGCGGCCGCGTGCCGCATGCTCGACCAGCTCGGCGTCTGGGCCGAAATCGCGCCGAGGGCGCAAGCGATCACCGAGATGATCATCACCGATTCACGCAGCGCCGATCCGGTGCGCCCGGTTTTCCTGACCTTCGGCGGCGAGGTGGCGCCGGGCGAACCCTTCGCGCACATGGTCGCCAACCGGGCGTTGAACGGCGCCTTGCGGGCCAAAGCCGAAAAGCTCGGCATCGACATAATCGAAGGCGTGGCGGTGCGAGGTTTTGAGACCAATGGCGCCGGCATCACGGTGCACCTGGCCGACGGCGCCACGTTGACGGCGCGGCTGCTGGTTGCCGCCGACGGCGTCAATTCGAAACTGCGCGACATGGCCGGCATCAAGACGGTCAAGTGGGAATACGGCCAGTCCGGCATCGTCTGCACCGTCGCTCACGAGCGGCCGCACAATGGTCGCGCCGAAGAGCATTTCCTGCCCGCCGGCCCCTTCGCCACGCTGCCGCTGAAACCCGACGAGGACGGCACCAAC
>NZ_RZSJ01000432.1:0-5448 GCF_003998025.1 Mesorhizobium sp. M8A.F.Ca.ET.021.01.1.1 | reverse complement strand
ACCTATTGTCTCGACCGCATCTACGAGGGCGGCGAGGCGCTGTGCGTCCACAATGCGGCGACCGGCCGCGAGGCGGATATTCCGCACGTGATCGCCAAGACGGAAGGGCCCAAGCGTAAAGTCGTGGTCGTCGGCGCAGGGGCAGGCGGACTGGAGGTGGCGCGGGTCGCGGCCGAGCGCGGCCATGAAGTAACGATCCTGGAAGCATCATCACAAGCGGGTGGCCAGGTCCGTCTGGCGACCCAGAACCCGCGCCGCAAGGAATTGATCGGTATCATCGACTGGCGTCTGGCCGAACTCGACCGGCTCGGCGTCGAGATCCGCTACGACACATGGGCAGAGAAGGACGACGTCCTGGCCCTGGCCCCTGACGTGGTGGTCGTCGCCACCGGCGGACTGCCGCAGAACCCGCCGCTGGCCTCCGGTGACAATCTCGTCACGTCGAGCTGGGACATCATGGCCGGCAGCATCAAGCCGGCCGAGAATGTTCTTCTCTTTGACGACAATGGCGGCCATCAGGGCATGGGCGCGGCCGAACTGATTGCCAACAGCGGCTCGAAGCTGGAACTGGTTTCGCCGGAGCGGTTCTTCGCCCCCGAAATGGGCGGCATGAACCACGTTCCGTACATGCGGGCCTTCCAGGAAAAGGGCGTCACCATCACCATCAACACGCGCCTGCGCTCGGTGCGGCGCGAGGGCAATCAATTGGTCGCTGAACTCGCTTCGGACTTTGCCGATGGCTGGCACGGCGAACGCAGGGTCGACCAGGTTGTGGTCGAACACGGCACGCTGCCGCTCGACGATCTGTATCTGTCGCTGAAGCCGTTGTCGAAGAACACTGGGGCGGTCGACTACGAACGTCTGGTCAATGGAGGCGACGTTTTTCCCCAACGCAACCCCGAAGGGGGCTTCGTGCTGTTGCGCATCGGCGACGCGGTTGCCTCCCGCAACATCCACGCCGCCATCTATGACGGGATCAGGTTCGGGATCAGGATTTGATTACGATCAGGTGGCGCGCAACGGCCTTTGCAAGGAGAGCCACCTGCCGCTCTGGTCCGTTGCGCGCCGCGCATGATCGGCTTTCACCGGCCGTGCGATTCTAAAACAATTTGGCGGTCGCCATGCAAAGTACGGTGATGACCAGCAGTCCGCCGGCGATGCGTTCGCCCCTGGTCATTTTCGCGCGCAGCTCCGTTTGGGTCGCTGCATCGGCGCCAGCGAGCTGCCTGCTGGCGGAGCCCACAAGCGCGCCTTGCACACCGGCGGCGATTAGCGCCGTCAAAATGCCGAGCGCCAGTACCTTCTCCATCGAGCCGAAAGCACCCTCATGAAAGAAATACCAGAGCAGCAATCCGGTCAGAAAAGCCAAACCGGCCGCGCCCATTTGCGGCCGGAAGAACCGCTCTGCCCGGATGTCCGGATCGCGGGCAACCGCAATGGTCGTGCCAGCCCAGAATACGCCGGCCATGACGTGCAGGCCGATGACGACGATATAAACATATTGCATGACTGCATTCCTCTCATTCGCCCGCCGCCTGCGCGCCGCAACCATGCCGCGATGCCATCAATAAGACAAAGTTAGATATCTAACGGTTAGATGTCAATCATGAAGCCGAGTTTCACGTTCCCACTGCTTGCTCTACTGTCAGATCATGACACCGTTTGAACGCCCGCCGGTTGGTATGAACCTTGGCCGTACCGCCAAGCTTGTCGCACAGGCTTTCGACGCCGCCTTGGTTGAAGCAGGCGGCACATTGCCGGTCTGGCTCACGCTGCTGTCGGTCAAGTCGAGCGAGCTCGCCAATCAACGCGAACTTGCCGGCATGATCGGCATCCAGGGTGCGACGCTGACCCATCATCTCAATGCGATGGAGGCGCAGGGCCTGCTGACGCGGCGGCGCGATCCCCTCAACCGCCGGGTTCATCTGGTCCGGTTGACGGAGGCGGGAGAAGCGCTGTTCGAAACGTTGCGGCAAGCAGCACTTGTCTTCGACAAGCGGCTTCGCACAGGACTACCCGACGAACGTCTCGCGGAGTTTGCGCGGGTGCTGGCCGTATTGCGGGAGAATGTGGAGAGCTAGGAGTGCCGACCTGATGGCTTAGTTATCATAGCTCGGGATTGTTCCAAACGCATAGTGGCGCAGTTTCAGTGCGGTGATCAGCTTGGTCAGTTGCGTCTTGCCGTCAAAGCCGTCCTGGAACATCTGGTCATGCATCAAAAGGATCAGCTTGCCGGGCTTGGCAAAGTGGCCGTAGCCGAACAAATGATCGATCTCGCTGACCAGATGATCGACGCTCTGGACCGGCTCGCCGCTGTCCTTGTGCACCCACTCGTGGTCCCATCCATAGAGATAAAAGCCGGACGCTGCGACGAACTCATAGTCGGGGTCTTCGCGCCCGGCTTGCGCTTGCCCAAGCGAATTGTCGTTCTTCGACATCGAAGGCAGCCGGACCACGTCGCGCCCCGGCAGGCGGGCGTGCACCGCGGGCTTCAGGCCCAGAACGGCATTGGCCATGAGCATGTCGGCAACCACGCCTTCCGTATCGCCATAGAAATGCCGGTAGTGATTGTAGGCGTGACTGTAGCTGTGGTTGCCGATCGTCACCAGCGGCATCGCCTTGGCGCGCCGCACCAACGTCTTGTTGGACGCACTGGCCTCGGCATGCATGCCGACCATGAACAGCGTTGCCGGAACCTGCGCCGCCTCCAAGACGTCGAGGATGTTGCTTGTGCCGTTCAGAGGACCGTCGTCGAAGGTGAGGTAGATGGTGCGATCCGCGCCATGGGCCGGCAACGCCGACATCAACATGGCTGCCAGGGCAAGCCGAAAGAATGTCATGGGCCACTACCCGTTTGCGATCAGGACAGGCCGCCATTTCATCGGCTGGTAGTCAAGCCAGGCCCGGCTCCGCCTACGCCAGGCTTCCCTGCAATACCGTCAGCCTGGCCTTCTTCGGCATGCGGGCGGTCAGCCATTCCAGCGCCTTGTCATGCGGCATCGGGAAGGCGATGGAATAGCCTTGCACCTGGTCGCAGCCGATCGCCATCAGCGAGTCGAGCTCCGCCTCGGTTTCGGCGCCCTCGGCGACGATGGAGATGCCCAAACCCCGTGCAAGTTCGGTGATGGCGCGCACGATCTTTGAGTTGTCGCCATTTTCGTGGATGTTCTGGACGAAGCGGCGGTCGATCTTGAGCCGGTCGATCTCGTTGGGATTGACGTGGCTGAGCGACGCATAGCCGGTGCCGAAATCGTCGAGTTCCAGATGGACGCCGGCCGCCCGGATGTGCCGCAGCTTGGCCGCGATGCCTGTCTTCTCGTCGTCGAGGATGACGGATTCGACGATTTCCAGC
This sequence comes from Mesorhizobium sp. M8A.F.Ca.ET.021.01.1.1, assembly GCF_003998025.1. NCBI lineage: Bacteria > Pseudomonadati > Pseudomonadota > Alphaproteobacteria > Hyphomicrobiales > Phyllobacteriaceae > Mesorhizobium > Mesorhizobium sp. M8A.F.Ca.ET.021.01.1.1. Next base: position 2,096 of record NZ_RZSJ01000432.1, on the reverse strand, counting down.
GACAGTTTCTGCGGCGGCAGCCCGGCTCTCTCCAGCGTGTCGAACAGAAACGCATCGAAATCGTGCTCACGCAACTCGGTGCCCGAGACGTTGACGGCAAGCCGGCCGAAGGCAATGCCGGCACGGTTCCATTCGGCGGCTTCGTTGATCGCCTTGCTGATCACGATGCGGCCGATCTCCGGCATGAAGCCGCATTTCTCCGCGACCGGGATGAATTCGCCCGGCGAGATCATGCCGCGCTCGGGATGGTTCCAGCGCACGAGGGCCTCTATGCCGCTGATGGTGCCGTCGGTTAGCGAAACCTGTGGCTGGAAATAGACCTGGAACGCTCTTTCGGAAATGGCGACCTTGATGTCGTGTTCGAGCTGCTTGCGGTAGTCGAGTTCCCTTCGCAGTTCCTCGGAGAAGAACGAGAAGTTGCCGCCACCCATCTTCTTGGCGGAATAAAGCGCCAGATCGGCGTGGACCAGCAGGTCTTGCGCATTGTCGGCGTCGATTGGATAGACGGCGATGCCGCCGCTGGCGCCCGGAAGAATGGTGGTGCCCTGGAACACGATCGGCTCGTTGATGTGCACCAGTATGCGCCGTGCCAGCATGTTGATGTCCTCGGTGCTGCCGGCTCCGTTGAGGATCATCACGAATTCGTCGCCACCAAGCCGCGCGCACAGATCCGACGCCCGGCAGGAATCGCGCATGCGCTGTGCCGTCACCACCAGGACATAGTCACCGGCGGCGTGGCCTAGCGTATCGTTGATCTGCTTGAAGCGGTCGAGGTCGAGCTGGACCACGGCTAGGCGCTCGCGCCGGCGATGCGCGCCTTTGATCAGCGTCTCGAAATGGTCGGTCAGGAAGGTGCGGTTGTGCAGGCCCGTCAGGCCGTCATGCACCGCGATGAAGGCCATCGAATTGCGAGCGTCGACCAATTCACGCGTTTTGCGCAGGATCGCGTTGGACATCGGCCTGAAGATGAACAGCGCCACCAGCAGGATGACGCCGAGCGTGGCATAGAACAGCGTGCGGTGGAGAGTGAGCAACTTTTCGGAGCGCTCGTCGGCGTCGGCACTGATGCGCTGGCCGAGCGCGGCATAGCCCGACAGCGTGGCATTGGCGACAGAGGCATCGAGGTTGACGCGTTCGGCGCCGCCCTTGTAGCCGCCATTGTCGCCAAGGTTGAGCTGCGATTCCAGTGCAGAGATCAGACGATCGCCGTTGGCGATCAGGCCAACCGAGAAATAGTCGAGATGGAAGGGTTTGGCGAAAAGCACGCTCTCGATCGACTTCGGATCGAGCTTGGCAGGCGATTGCGGATCCGCGCCTGTCTGCTTGAGCAGCAGATCGTAGTTCGTCTCGAACTCCGCCGTGGCCTGCTTCAGCGCGCTGACCAGCGCCGGCTGCTTGTCGCGCGAGGCGACGCCTGTCGCGCTGGCAAGGAAGACGATGCGCTGCGACAACGTCTTCTGCATGCCGACGATGTCGAGCAAGGTGTTGTTGTGCTGCTGCGTGGCCATCGTCTGCTGCAGCAAAACGAAGGAGGCTGCCACCATGGCGGCAATGATGAGCAGCGCCAGCCAGTAGCCAGCCTTGATCAGCAGTATGAGCTTGCCTGAAACGGTTTGCACCGGCTGCTGAGACATGTTCGGGGGCGGCCCTCTCGCCAACGGATTTCTGTATGAGCACCATTGAACTGCAAACGTTAACAGGACCGGAAGTCGACGGCTGGCCGGCAAGGGGGAGGCGCGGAAAGATCGCGAAATGGTTATCGGGTTCTTTCGCGGCCGGCCCGCATTTGAGCATTCGTCAATCCATGCGTGCCGGATGGTCGCTTGGGCAATGTCCATCGCGTCCCCCTGATGCTGCCCGGCCACCTGATCCGGTCGCTTTTGCGATGGATTTTTTGCGCGGGCCGGACGACAGTCTGCCCACGTCAAACGAGGCCTGATCATGACCGCAGCATTTCTCTCCCATATCGACAGTGAGCTTGCAGGGCTGAAATCCGCCGGCCTCTACAAGTCCGAGCGGGTGATTTCCTCGATGCAGTCGGCCGAAATCGAGGTGGGCGGCGAGAAAGTGCTGAATTTCTGCGCCAACAACTATCT
>NZ_RZSJ01000431.1:0-5460 GCF_003998025.1 Mesorhizobium sp. M8A.F.Ca.ET.021.01.1.1 | reverse complement strand
CAACACGTCCTATCTCGACATCGACGAGATCGCCGCCTCGATCTCGCGACCACAGGACGTGCTCGGCCTGCATTTCTTCTCGCCGGCCAACGTCATGAAGCTGCTGGAGATCGTGCGCGCCGAAAAGACGGCGTCGGATGCGCTGGCGACCGTGGTCGACCTGGCACGCAGGATCGGCAAGGTGGCCGTCGTCGTCGGCGTCTGCCACGGCTTCGTCGGCAACCGCATGCTGGCCGCGCGTGGCTCGGAATCGGAAGCGCTGCTGCTGGAGGGCGCGACACCCGGCCAGATCGACAAGGCGTTCACCGATTTCGGCTGGCCGATGGGGCCGTTCCAGATGGGCGACCTGGCCGGCCTCGACATCGGCTGGCGCAACCGCAAGGCGCGTGGGCTGACGGCCGTCATCGCCGACACGCTGTGCGAGCAGGGCCGTTTCGGCCAGAAGACCGGCCGTGGCTTCTATCTCTACGAGAACGGTTCGCGCACGCCGGTACCCGATCCCGAGGTCGAGGCGCTGATCCGCGACAAGGCCGCCGAGAAGGGCATCGCGCCACGCACGATAGCCGCCGACGAGATCATCGAACGCACGCTCTATCCCCTGATCAACGAGGGGGCGAAAATTCTGGAGGAAGGGATTGCAGCCCGCGCCTCCGACATCGATGTCGTCTGGGTCAATGGCTACGGCTTTCCCATCGGCAAGGGCGGCCCGATGTTCTGGGCCGGTCTCGTAGGCGCGGGCAAGATCATCGAGCGGCTCGAATATTGGCTGGAGCTGACCGGCAAGGATGTTTTCAAGCCGGCGTCCTTGCTCAAGCGGATGGCTGAGAGCGGCTCTTGGGAAGCCGGCTCAACAGCCTGATCCGGGTAGCGGAATCATCGGATCCGCGCGTCGATGATCTCGACGAAGCGGGCGAAAAGGCCGGCCTGCGACTTGATCTTGAGCTTGCGGTAGATGTTGCGGCGATGGACCTTCACGGTTCCCGGCACGATGCGCATGGCCCTGGCGATCGATTCCGTCGAATGCCCCTGCAGCACCAGGTCGACGACGTGCTTTTCGCGCGGCGTCAGTGACAGGCTTTTCCAGATATGGGCGCGGTCGAATTCGTTGACCGCGGCTATTTCCTCGTCCTGCTTCGTCACGGCCGGTTCGTCGGCGGGGAGGGCAGGCCAGCGCGATCTGATGAAGCTGATCACCGCGGGCGCCATGTCGCGCAGCAGCCTGGCATCGGCGGTGCCGAACGGGCCGGAAGCACTGAGCCGCATCAACGACAGCACCAGCGCGTCCTTGCCCGGCAGCGGCACGAAGAAGCCGACTTCCTCGGCCAACCGGGTCTGGCTGTAGTAGGAGCGAAAATATTCGCTGGCGTAGAAACGATCGGGCGCGAGTTCCCGCATGCGCCAGAACCCTTCCTTGCGCTCGACCGCCGCGTGATGGAACGGGTCGAGCAGGTAAGGCCCCTCCTGGTAGAGCGCGACGAAGACGTGGCTTTCGGCCGGTGTGAACGTCTCGAACAGCAATGGCGGTCGTGAGGCGCCACGATAGCCGAAGATCACGCAGTGGTCGAAGCCGACATGCTGGCGCAGCCAATCGACCATCGCGTGGCCGAACAGGTCGCCGCTCGTCTCCCGCGTCGCCGCGACAAGGGCGGCGAGCCGGCTGTATTCGTCGCTGCGGGAAGTGCTCAATCAATACCCCCTTAAACGAGAAAATAGATCAGATATACCACCCGCGAGGTATATACTAGCTGCCATTGGCTCTGGTAGCGTCTTGAAATCGCATCGTCCTGGAGCCGCAGCCTTGACCGCAGTGCCCGACATCGAATTTCGCGGCGTGGCCAAGCGCTATGGCGCGGTGACTGCGGTCAGCGGTATCGACCTTGCCGTGCCGCCCTCCGCCTTCGTTGCGCTGCTTGGACCGTCTGGCTGCGGCAAGACGACCTGCCTGCGCATGATCGGCGGCTTCGAACAGCCGAGCGAAGGCCAGGTGTTCATCCGCGGCCAGGACATGGCCGGCACGCCACCCTACCGGCGGCCGGTCAACATGGTGTTCCAGCAATACGCGCTGTTCCCGCATCTCGACGTCGAAGCCAATGTTTCCTATGGCCTGCGCCAGGCAAGGCCACGGCTGTCGTCGCGCGAGATCGGCCAGCGGGCCGGCGAAGCGCTCGAAATGGTGCGGCTCGCCGGCTATGGCGGCCGCAAGATCCACGAACTGTCCGGCGGCCAGCAGCAGCGTGTCGCGCTGGCGCGCGCGCTGGTCAACAAGCCGGCGGTGCTGTTGCTCGACGAGCCACTGGCGGCGCTCGACAAGAAGCTGCGCACCGACATGCAGATCGAGCTGCAGAACCTGCAGCGCGAGATCGGCATCACCTTCGTGCTGGTGACGCACGACCAGGAGGAAGCGCTGTCGATGAGCGATTTCGTCTGCGTCATGAATGGCGGCCGCATCGTCCAGCTTGGACAGCCCAATGAGATCTACGACGAGCCGGCCGATCTGTTCGTGGCCGATTTCGTCGGCAAGACCAATCTGCTTGCCGGCAAGGTCGCGGGGCATACGGGCGAACTGGTGGACGTTGCGCTGGCGGACGGCACCATCATCGCGGCGCGCAAACGCACCGCCTTGCAACAGGGCGAGACCGTCTCGGTCAGCCTGCGTCCTGAATCACTCAGCCTCGGCGCTCCGGCAAGCGGCCCGCTCAAGGGTGTCGTCCGCAACCGGATTTTCCTGGGATCGACGGCGGAATACGCGATCGAGGTCCAGGGCATCGGAACATTACTCGCCAAGGCCGACCATTTGATCGGCCAAGGCAATCTCTTCAAGCCGGGTGAACCCGTCGCCATCGGCTTTGCCACCGGGACGCCGCTCGCGTTTCCGGAGACCAAGAACAACGGGACCAACCAGAGGGTAAACAAACATGTCGAAATCATATCGTGACGGACTGCCGATAAGCCCCGAGAATTTCGTCGACCAGCTGATGCGCTTGAAGCGCGGCTCGATCGGCCGCCGCGACTTCCTTGGCCTCACCGGCCTCGGCATCGCAACGGCGGTGATGGCGCGCGAGATCGGCATCATGCCGACGCCGGCCTTCGCCGCCGAAAGCCTTGGCGACCGCATGTCGATCGCCACCTGGCCGAACTATCATGACCCGCAGACCTTCGAGAACTTCAAGAAGGACACGGGCGTCGCCGTCGAGGTCAACGTGTTCGGCTCGAATGAGGAGATGCTGGCCAAGCTGCAGGCCGGCGCCTCGGGCTGGAGCCTGTTCGTGCCGACCAATTATACGATCTCGACCTACAAGAAGCTCGGCATCATCGAGCCGCTGGAGATGGCGAAGCTGCCGAACTTCGATGGCACCCAGGAAGATGCGCGTTTCACCTCCGAGGGTACCATCGATGGCACTATTTACGCCGTGCCGAAGAACTGGGGCACGACGGGTTTTGCCGTGAACACCAAGAAGCTCGCCAAGCCGATGACGAGCTGGAAGGAGTTCTGGGACACCGCCATGGCCGAGGGCGATGGCCGCACCATGGTGCATGACTACCAGCTCACCACCATCGGGAACGCGCTGAAATATTACGGCTATTCGTTCAATTCGCTGAAGCAGGACGAGCTCGCCAAGGCGGAGGAACTGCTGCTCAAGGTCAAGCCGCATCTGTTCGCGGTCTCGTCCGACTACCAGCCGGGCATGCGCGCGGGCGACGCGTGGATGACGATGTGCTGGACCAATGACGGCGCGCAGCTGCATCGCGACATTCCCGAGATAGCCTATGTGCTTGGCAAGGAAGGCGGCGAGATCTGGACCGATTTCTATGCCATCCCGAAGGACGCGCCGAACAAGCCCGCCGGCTACGCGCTGCTCAATTATCTGATGAACCCGCAGGTCGCGGTGAAGGAGCACCTCGCCAACGGCGCTCCTTCCACCGATGCGCGCGTCAACAAGCTGCTGCCCAAGGAAGTGCTCGACAATCCGATCCTCTATCCGGCGGCGGACCTGCTGACGCCGCTCGAATTCGGCGCGGCGGCAACGCTGACCGATCCGGGCCGTGCCGAACTGATGGCGCGCTTCAAATCGGCTTGAGACTGGCCTGGACAAAGACAAACGACCGGCGGGCCCATGTCCGCCGGTACCGGGACGGTTTCGATGCAGGGCAACAGATTTCGGCATAATTTCCTGACCGCCTTGCTGCTCGCGCCGGCGACAGTATGGCTGGTGGTGTTCCTGGTGCTGCCGTTCATCGCCATAGCCGTGTTCAGCGTCGGCGAGCGGGCCCCCGAGGGCGGATACCAGGCGGCCTTCACGCTGGCGCAATACGCCAATCTTCCGGCGCGGGCGACCGCGTTCTGGAACACCATGGTGCTGGCGCCGGTGGGCGCGCTTGCCTGCCTGCTCGTTGCCTATCCGGTCGCCTATTATCTTGCCTTGCAGGCGCCGCAGCGCTGGCGGCTGATCCTGCTTGCGCTGGTCGTCATTCCGTTCTGGACGAGCCTGCTGATGCGCACCTATGCTTGGATGTACATTCTGGGCGGACGCGGCATCCCCGCGCTGCTCGCCTTCGTAGGCATCGAGGATGTCAGGCTGATCAACACGCCGGGTGCCGTCCTGCTCGGCATCGTCTACGGCTATCTGCCGCTGATGATCCTGCCGATCTATGTCAGCCTCGAGCGGCTCGACCGAAGGCTGCTGGAAGCTTCGGCCGATCTCGGCGCGACCCCGCTCTCCACCTTCCTTGGTGTGACCCTGAAGCTGTCGCTGCCGGGCGTGATGACCGGCTTTTCGCTGGTCATGATCCTGCTGCTTGGCGAGTACCTGATCCCGACGCTGCTCGGCGGCGGCAAGGTGTTCTTCATCGGCAACGCGCTGGTCGACCTGTTCCTGCAGTCGCGCAACTGGCCGTTCGGATCGGCCATCGCAATCACGCTGGTGCTGGTCTCGGTGGTGGTGCTGATTGTCGCCAACCGCATTTCGAACCGGGTTGCGGGCGCCCGCCGGGTGGACCTCATCTGATGCGCGCCTTCGTCATTGCCGTCTTCGCGTTCCTCTATCTGCCTATCGTGCTGGTCGTGCTGTTTTCCTTCAACGCCGGCCACCATGCCAGCGAGTTCACCGGCTTCTCGGTGCAATGGTACGGCAAGGCGCTGTCCAACCCGTTCCTGGTCGAGGCGCTGAAGAACAGCCTGTTCATTGCCACCACCAGCGCCCTGCTGGCGGCGGTGTTCGGCACCGCGGCAGCCCTTGGCCTGGCGCGTGTCGGCGTCAGAACCCGCGCCGTCTTCGATGGGCTGCTTGGCGCGGCGATCGTCGTTCCCGGCGTCGTCATCGGCATCTCGACGCTGGTCGCGCTCGTCCAGCTGTTCGCCGTCGTCAACCCGTTCCTCGCCTCGGTCTGGCCCGGTGACCAGCCACCGCGCCTGTCGCTCGGCTACGGCTCGATCATCGCCGCGCATGGCCTGTTCTCGAT
>NZ_RZSJ01000430.1:0-5463 GCF_003998025.1 Mesorhizobium sp. M8A.F.Ca.ET.021.01.1.1 | reverse complement strand
CGATGGCTCTACCGACAATACCGCCGAGGTCGCCCGCTCGGCCGACGACGGCAGCGGCCGGCTCTCGGTGATGCGCCTCGACGTCAATCGCGGTCCATCCTTTGCCCGCAACGCCGCGATCACCCGCTCACGAGCGCCGTTCGTCAGCATTCTGGACGCCGACGATTTCTTCCTCAATGGCCGGTTTCGCAACCTGTTTGCCAGCGCCGATTGGGATTTCGCCGCCGACAACATCATGCTCATCAGGGATGACGCGACCGGCGACGCGACCAAGATCGTCGCCCCGGATTTTGCCGCCGATCCCGAATTCCTCAATCTCGAACGGTTCGTGGAAGGCAACATCTCCAGGCGCCGCGTGCAAAGAGGCGAACTCGGTTTCTTGAAGCCCGTGATCAGCCGTGCCTTCCTCGACCGCCACGGATTGCGCTACGACGAAAGCCTGCGACTGGGTGAGGACTATGAGCTTTACGCGCGGGCGGTCGCCCACGGGGCCCGGTTCAAGGTCATCCGTTCCTGTGGCTACGGCGCTATCGTGCGAGCCGATTCGCTCAGCGGCCGCCACAAGACGCAGGATCTGAAGCGACTGGCCGATGCCGATCTGGCGCTGCTGGCCATCGACAGCCTGCCGGAAGGGTCCAAGGCGGTATTGCGGCGGCACGAGAGGCATGTGCGCGACAAATATCGGCTGCGCAATTTCCTCGACGTGAAGGCCGAGCGGGGCCTGGCTTCGGCCGCGGCCTATGCGTTCGCAAGCCAATCCAACTTCTTTCCCATCGTCCAGGGCGTGGCATCCGACAAACTCGAGGCGCTGTTTCGCAGCGTTGGCCTCGTGTCCAGGAACAAACACGTGCCGCCGCTGCGTTTCCTGATGGCCGGAACCAGCACGGGCAAGGCACGGTAAGGTGCGGGAGCGTTGGCTCTTGCCGGCCCGCCGCCCGCCCACCACGCAACCATTTCGATCGGATTTATGAGTTTACGAATTGGGTGGTTGCCTCGCGGCTCCGGGGATGGCAGTCTATGTTGCGGTGCAGCAAACTGAACGACCAGCCGAACTGGCCCCCGATCGGACTGGTCCGAAGTCTCTCTTCGGCGGAGGAGTGGACGGCGCGGTACGAGTTTTCAGCCCCGGTTGCGGGGATTGGCCAGTGGCCCGGCCAGAAAGCCGGCCCAAAAAGCCAGCGATGACGGGAATTTAAGTTCATGGCCTCGATATTCGGCTTCAGATCAAGGGATCCGGCCCGCGACAGGCAGACCGATGTTGCGCGTCTCGACCGGCTGGCGAAGCTGTTCGAGCAGATCGCGGCCGAAATCGATGCCGAGAAAACCGGCCTGGAGAGCCGCTATCAGAAGGAGGCGACCAACGCGGCTTTCCTCATTGAAGCCATGGAAAATGGTTCCGCCTCCGACCGCCGCTCGTCCGAGGTCAGCGCGTTGACGCAGTCGATCTTGAACAGCGAGCGCCGCATCGCGGCATTGGCGCGCCAGGGCGGCATGATGCGCGAGCTCCGTCATTCGCTGGATGCGGTCTTCGACGAGAATGCGGACGCCGATTCGCCGGCTGCGGTCGAATCGGCCAGGCAGACGGGAGTCGGCCGAGGGTGAAGGTGGCGGCGCGGGACCGTTACGACGGAGGTGATGCAAGTTTGGCAGTCGGGAGGGTGATTGAAGAGGTCAAGGTTGGCCCGTTTGGAAGCGGTTCAAACGTCGACTTTGGGTTGGGGACACAGCGCAAAGGTGAGTTTGTCATGAGTTCGGAACCAAAAACCATGTCCACGACAGCAATCGACGCCCTTTCAACCCGGCATTTCGGCCGCCGGTCCGGCCTTGCGGCCGCTTTGCTGCTCGCCGCTCTTGGCAGCCTGCCGGCAACCCCGTCTCATGCGCAGGATATCCAGTCCGCGCCCTCTTTCGTCGACGATTTCAAAAGTTTCGACCGTGAGCGCTGGTACGTTTCAGACGGCTGGACAAACGGCAGCCATCAAAATTGCACCTGGTCGAAAGGCTTGGTCGAGCTTTCCGACGGCGTTCTTTCGCTCGGTTTCGCGAAGCAGAAGACCAAGGATCGCGAGTTCGCTTGCGGCGAGATCCAGACCAAGCAGCGCTTCGGCTATGGTACCTATGAGGCACGGATGAAAACCGATACGGGCCCCGGCCTCAACGCGGCTTTCTTCTCCTATATCGGCCCGTCCGACAAGCAGCCTTGGGATGAGATCGATTTCGAGATCCTGACCAAGGACACGTCCAAGGTGCAGGTCAACGCCTACATCAACGGCAAAGGCAAGAACGAGAAACTGGTCGACGTGGCCGGCGGCACCGACAGTGCCTTCAACGACTATGCCTTCGTATGGGAGAAGGATAGTCTGCGCTGGTACCTCAACGGTCAGTTGGTGAACACCATCACCGATCCCGCCAAGCTGCCCAGCCATGCGCAGAAGATTTTCTTCAGCCTTTGGGGCAGCGAGACGATGAAGGGCTGGATGGGAGCGTTCGCCGATCCGGGCCGCAAGCTTTCGCTGCAGGTAGAGCGCGTTGCCTTCACCGCGCTCGGCCAGCCCTGCCAGTTTCCGGAATCGCTGGTCTGCAGCCTAAAAGAGTTGGGAAAGACGAATTGAACCGGCCGGACCGAAAACGGCTCCAGGCCCTGGATGGGAATGAAACCGAATGAACTTGACGGTGTTTGGAATTGGCTATGTCGGCCTCGTACAGGCGGCGGTGCTTGCCGAGGTTGGTCACCAGGTTGTCTGCGTCGACATTGACGCTAGCAAGGTGGAGCGGCTCAACCAGGGCTTCGTCCCGATCTTCGAGCCAGGCCTTGAAAGCATCGTCAGGGAGAACCATGCCGCTGGCCGCATCAAGTTCACCACCGATGCGGCGGCTGCCGTCAGGCACGGCGAAATCCAGATGATCGCGGTCGGTACGCCGCCCGGCGAGGACGGTTCGGCCGACCTCAAATATGTGCTGGCGGTCGCCGAGACCATCGGCCGCGAGATGGATGCCGCCAAGATCGTCGTCGGCAAGTCGACCGTACCGGTCGGTACCTGTGAAAAGGTGAAGGCCAGGATCGCCGAGACGCTGAAGAAAAGAGGCCGCGACGATCTGCGCTTCGACGTCGCCTCGAATCCTGAATTCCTCAAGGAGGGCTCTGCCGTCGCCGACTGCATGAGGCCGGATCGCATTATCGTCGGCACCGACAGCGAGGAAACCGAGGCGGTGATGCGCGAACTCTACGCGCCCTTCAACCGCAACCACGAGAAGATGATCGTGATGGACGTGCGCAGCGCCGAATTCACGAAGTACGCCGCCAACTGCATGCTGGCGACCAAGATCAGCTTCATGAACGAGATGGCGAACCTCGCCGAACAGCTCGGCGCCGACATCGAGGAGGTGCGCAAGGGCATCGGCAGCGATCCGCGCATCGGCTATCACTTCATCTATCCGGGTCTCGGCTATGGCGGCTCGTGTTTCCCCAAGGACGTACGCGCCCTGATCAAGACCGCCGAGGGCGTCAAGTTCGACGCCAAGCTGCTGCGCGCCGTCGAGGAGCGCAACAACGACCAGAAATCCATCCTGTTCGACAAGGTGCATCGCTATTTCAAGGGTAGCCTCAAGGGCAAGACCTTCGCGCTGTGGGGCCTGGCCTTCAAGCCCAACACCGATGACATGCGCGAGGCGCCAGCGCGTGTGCTGATGGAAGCGCTCTGGAAGGCCGGCGCGAACGTGCAGGCCTATGACCCCGAGGCCATGCAGGAATGCCAGGCCATCTACGGGCTGCGCGACGACCTGATGCTGTGCGGTACCAAGGAAGCGGCCCTGCGCGGCGCCGATGCGCTGTTGATCGCCACCGAATGGAAGAGTTTTCGCGCACCGTCCTTCGATGCGCTGAAGGATGCACTGACCACGCCGGTCATCTTCGACGGCCGCAACCTCTACGATCCCAAGGTCGTGGCGCGCCACGGCATCGAATATCACTCGATCGGCAGAATGGCGGCATGAGACCGCTCGACCCTACGGCTGCGCCCGGCGCGGAAAGGAGTTGCGACTGATGGTGCTGGACGTCAAGCCCGAGCAAGTCACCAAGGATCATTTCGATGTTGTCGCGATCGGTTCCGGCTTCGGTTCGGCTTTCTTCCTGCATGAATTCGCCAGGCGGCGTAAGGCGCGCATACTCGTCCTCGAATGGGGCCGTCACAACACGCATCAATGGCAGCTCGACCAGAACGTCAACACCGACATCGACGACGAGACGACCTACAAGACCAATTCCGACAAGCCGTGGAATTACACGATCGGGCTGGGCGGCGGGACCAATTGCTGGTTCGCGCAGACGCCACGCTTCCATCCCAACGACTTCAGGCTGAAAAGCACCTACGGCATCGGCAATGACTGGCCGATCAGCTACGACGATGTCGAGCCGTTCTATTGCGACGCCGAAGACATCATGTCGATCTCGGGCGATCCGGACATGGCGGCGATGCTGCCGCGCTCAAGGCCGTTTCCGCAGCCGCCGCATCGCATGTCGACGCCGGACAGGATGATGAAGGCGGCCCAGCCCGACCAGCATTTCGTCATGCCGACCGCGCGGGCCCGCGTGCCGACCGCGCAACGCAGCTCCTGCTGCGCCAATCTGCGTTGCTGGCTGTGCCCGGCCGATGCCAAGTTCACCGCCAATAATGGCCTGATGCATGTCTTCGAGCATCCCGACGTATCGGTCTGCCTCGGCTCCGAGGTGCGGCGGCTCGACCATGTCGGCGGCACGGTGCGTTCGGTCGCCTTCGTCCATGAGGGCAAGGAATATCAGGCCAGCGGCGACCTCTTCGTTCTCGGCGCCAATGCCATCCAGAGCGCGGCGATCATGCTGCGCTCCGGCCTCGGAGATGAATTCGTCGGGCGCGGCCTGCATGAATCCTATGGCTGGAATTTCGAGGTCTATCTCGACGGCGTCGACAATTTCGACGGCAGCACCATCACCACCGGCCTGAATTTCAGCCTCTATGACGGTCCGCACCGGTCCGAGCATGCGGCGGCCCTGGTCTATTTCGAGAACCGCTGGCAGCACGGGATGCGCGCCGAGAAGGGGCGGCTGCGCCAGGCGCTGCCGCTGGTCGTGGTCACCGAAAACCTGCTCGACCACGAGAATTTCGTCACTCTCGACGAGGACGACAATGCTTTCGTCAGCTTCAAGGCACCGTCGGACTACGCGGTCAAAGGCATGGCCCGGGCGCTTGAGAAATTGCCTGGACTGCTTGCCCCGCTACCGGTGGAGCGGTTGTTCGACCGCGGGATCCGGCCAACGGAATCGCATGTCCAGGGCACGTTGCGGATGGGCACCGGCCCGGCCGATTCGGTGATCGACAGCAACATGATCCATCACCGGTTGAGAAACCTGGTTGTCGTCGGCACCAGTACCTATCCCAGCTGTTCTTGCGCCAATCCGAGCCTGACCGCGGCAGCTCTGTCCTTGCG
>NZ_RZSJ01000042.1:0-18878 GCF_003998025.1 Mesorhizobium sp. M8A.F.Ca.ET.021.01.1.1 | reverse complement strand
GCCACCAGATCGGCGCTTCCAGTGCCTTGGCGGCCTTGGCCAGATCGCGCGACAGCGACACCAGTTCGTTGGCGACGCCGCGCAGCCCGGCGTCCGGGAAACGGTCGGCGACGCGGCCTTCAAGCCGCTCGGCGGTTTCGATGATCAGTTTCGGATCAAGCGTGCGGTAGCGCATGGCGAGATATCCGATCGGCCCCTAGAACATGATGCCGAAAAGTGCGGAGCGGCTTTCGGACGACATCATGCCTCTCTATCTCTTCGATTCAGCCGGCTCGTTGGTGCGCCGGCCATAGCGGTTGGGCCCAGGCTGCCCTGGAAACAGGCACAACACAAGGAAGGCGACGATCGAGACGACCGGCACGAACAGGATCAGCGCGGCAATGCCCGGCTTGTCGAGGTCGTGCAGACGCTTCACCGCCAGCGCGATGTTCGACCACAGCGAGGCGATGAAGGCGATGAAGAAGATGAACGACCACATATTGCTCTCGGCCGAGCCCTCCGGCACCAGCGTGAAGCGGTACAGCGGGAACGCCTGGATGATGGCGACGAGCAATCCGCCGAGAAAATAGGCCGCGCGGCTGACGCGGCCCGATGTCTTGAAGAAAAGCCAGTTGAGATCCGATCTTTCAGGCAAGCGGGTCCGATCCATATTGGTTGGCACCCTTGGTGCCTTCGAGGATGCCGAGTTCGACCAGCAGCCAGATGCCGCCGATGAAGGGTACGAGGCCGATCAGCGTCCACCAGCCCGACTTGTTGCGGTCGTGCCAGCGTTTGGCATAGAGGGCAATCGCGAAATAGATCGATGCCAGCGCGAAGAGGATGCCGATGATGCCGATCTGGGCACCGCTGGCGGTGGTGAAACGCGTGCCGAGGATCGCATCGAGAATGAAAGCGATAATGCCGATCACGATGAATACGCCGATGCCGGCCCAGAACTTGGCTCGGTTGATGCGGCCATCAAAGCTTGTGAGCAGATACTTCCAGTCCATGTCACCCCCTCCATGTTGAACCAGCGCGACCGATCGTCGCGCCGGCGGAAGGTGCGCCTGCCAGGCGCAAAGATCAATCGCGCAGCAATTCGTTGATCGAGGTCTTGGACCGGGTCTTGGCGTCGACCCGCTTGACGATGACGGCGCAATAGAGACCTGGGCCCGGTTCGTTGTTTGGAAACGGCTTGCCCGGCATCGATCCAGCGACGACGACGGAATTCGGCGGCACCTCGCCATAGAAGACCTCGCCGGTGGCGCGGTCGACGATCTTGGTCGACTGGCCGATGAAGACGCCCATGCCGAGCACCGAGCCCTCGCGCACGATGCAGCCCTCGACCACTTCGGAACGCGCCCCGATGAAGCAATTGTCCTCAATGATGGTGGGACCGGCCTGCATCGGCTCCAGCACGCCGCCGATGCCGACGCCGCCCGAAAGGTGGACATTCTTGCCGATCTGGGCGCAGGAGCCGACAGAAGCCCAGGTATCGACCATTGTGCCGCTATCGACATAGGCGCCGACATTGACGAAGGACGGCATCAAGACGGCGCCTGGCGCCACATAGGCCGAACGGCGCACGATCGACGACGGCACGGCGCGGAAGCCCGCCTTTTCGAAATCGACGGCGCTCCAGCCGTCGAACTTGGACGCCACCTTGTCCCACCACACGGCCTCGCCGGGGCCACCCTTGATGATCTCCATCGGATTGAGCCGGAAGGAGAGCAGCACGGCCTTCTTCAGCCACTGGTTGACGTGCCATTTGCCGTCGGTCTGCCGCTCGGCGACGCGGGCGGTGCCGCGGTCGAGCAGGTCGAGCGCCGACTGGATGGCGTCGCGCACCTCGCCGCGGGTCGCGGTCGAAATGGCGTCGCGTTCCTCGAAGGCCTTGTCGATGGTCTTTTCGAGGCTCGCCAGATCGGGCTTCGACATGAATTTGCTCCATTACCAAGCTGTTAAGGGGCTGCGCCTTAACCTGTTTAAAAGTCGCGCGGACCCTATGTTAAGGCTCAATGGGGGTCAATCGCGACTGCGTCACGGGACGACGCAAGTAAAGGAATGGACGGGTGGATTCGATGACTCCCATGGAAAAGGCGGGATGGACGCCGCTGCCGCATTCGGATGAGGATCTGGAGCGGTCGAAAAGCGTGCCGGACACGCCGCAGACGCGCGCCGAAACCTACCGCCTGGCCTGGAACGATCCCGACTTCATGACCCGGCGCGAACTGCGCGCGGTCAGGCTGCAACTGGAACTGCTGAAGCCGGAAATGATCCTGGCCGAGCGCGGCATCCGTTCGACGGTGATCCTGTTCGGCGGCGCGCGCCTGCCGGAGCCCGGTGGCGAAGCCTGGGCGGCCAAGAACGAGACGCAGAAGAAGAACCTCGAGGAAAACAGCAAATATTACGAGGAGGCGCGCAAATTCGCCCGCCTCTGCTCGCGGCAGTCAGCCACGTCATACTATCGCGAATATGTCGTGGTGACCGGCGGCGGACCCGGCGTGATGGAAGCGGGAAACCGCGGCGCCGACGATGTCGGCGCGCCGTCGATCGGGCTCAACATCGTGCTGCCGCACGAGCAGGCACCGAACCCCTATGTGACGCCGGAGCTCTGTTTCAATTTCCACTATTTTGCCATCCGCAAGATGCACTTCGTCATGCGCGCCAAGGCCGTGGCGGTGTTTCCCGGCGGCTTCGGCACGATGGACGAGTTCTTCGAGACGCTGACGCTGATTCAGACCGGGCGCATGGAGCGCGTGCCGGTGATCCTGTTCGGCAAGTCCTTCTGGAAGCGGGCGATCGACCTCGACTTCCTCGCCGAGCAAGGCACCATCAGCCCGGGCGACCAGGACATCATCGATTTCGTCGACACAGCCGACGAAGCCTGGGCCATCATCAGCCGCTTCTACAAGCTGGGGGAATAGGAATTGGGGGAATTTGGGAAACGAAATGAGGAACTGGGGAAATGAAGAATTGACGAAATAAGGGGCATGGTCTTGCGTCCCCCCTCAATTCCTCAATTCCTCAATTCCTCAATTCCTCAATTCCTCAATTCCTCAATTCCTCAATTCCTCAATTCCTCAATTCCTCAATTCCTCAATTCCTCAATTCCTCAATTCCTCAATTCCTCAATTCCCCAATTCCTCAATTCCTCAATTCCTCAATTCCTCAATTCCTCAATTCCTCAATTCCCCAATTCCTCAATTCCCTACTCCCTTGCGACTATGGTCGTGAGGAACGTGGCGAGATCGTCGGTGACGAAATCGACGTCATCCTCGTTGGCCGGGTCGCGTTCCCAGATTTCGGAGAAGGTCGGTTCGAAATTGCGCGGTACCACGAGAACCGTGGTCATGCCCAATGACTTCGGCACGGCCAGGTTGCGGGCGAGATCCTCGAACATCACCGCATTGTGGCCGGTGACGGCGTGCAGCTCGGCGAACTTCTCGTAGGTCTGGCGCGCCGGCTTGGGGTTGAGGTCGGCGGCGACAATATCGAAGATGTCGTCGAAATGGTCGAGGATGCCGAGCTGGCGCGCGGTGCGCTCGGCGTGCCTGCGGTCGCCATTGGTGAAGATGAACTTGCGACCGGGAAGCTGCCGGATGGCGGCGCCGAGAACGGGATCGGGCACCAGCCACGAATAGTCGATGTCATGGACCTTCTCGAGGAAGTCGTCGGGATCGATGCCGTGGCGCGTCATCAGCCCGTTCAGCGTCGTGCCGTATTCGAGATAGAGCTCCTTCTGCAGCTTGCGCGCCTCCTCGCGCGGCAGCGCCAGCAGCTCCCCGACATAGGCGGTCATCTTGACGTCGATCTGCGAGAACAGATTCGAGTGGTGCGGATAGAGCGTGTTGTCGAGGTCGAACACCCAGTCGGTGACATGGGCGAAGCGGGCGGGATCGGGAAGCGTCGTCATGCGCTCCTTATGGCATGAAACAGGGATTCCGAAAGGGACTTTATCCACAACTTCTGCCCGTTGAGGTTGCAGAAATGGCCTCACGGTTCAAATTTTAACCGTCCGGGAAAGGTGGCCTTCAGGGCTTGCTGGCACAGAGACAAGTCCTGAGGGGAGTTCGCGATGAACAGCATTATTCTCAAATCCGCCGCCATCGCTTTCGCCTCCGTCGCCGCCTCTCTCATGCTGACGTTGATTGTCGTCCCAGCCATGGGATTCCCCATAACGCGCACGATCTGGCTGACCTCGACGCTCTGTCCGCTGGTCCTTGCCTGGGCCGCATGCGCCAGCACGTTCTGGCAGAGCGACAGGCTGAAAAACGCGCATCGCGAGCTTGCCCGTGCTCATGCCCAACTCGCCGCCGCGCACCGCCGCCTGGCGGAAAAGGCGAGCCGCGACGACATGACCGGCATGCTCAACCGGGAAAGCTTCTTTGCCGCGCTGGACGGCTCCCGGCGCAAGTCCGACCGCGGCGCCCTGCTGATCATCGACGCCGACCACTTCAAGACGATCAATGACAATTTCGGCCACCTGACCGGTGATGACGCGCTACTGTTGATCGCCAGCGCCATCGAGCGCGGCGTGCGCAGCGGCGACGTGCTCGGCCGCATCGGCGGCGAGGAGTTCGGCGCGTTTCTGACCGGAGCCACGGAACAGGAGGCCAAGCGCGTTGCCGAGCGGATCCGCCGCGAGGTCGAACTGATCCGCTTCCGGCCGGTCGATGAACGGACCATTCCGTTGACCGTCAGCATCGGCGGCACAGTCTGCGGCGAGGATGTCAACGTATCGGAGCTGATGCGCGCCGCGGACCGGCGCCTCTACCAGGCCAAGCATGCGGGCCGCAACCTGACGATCCTCGATACCGATATTTCCGAAGCGGCATGAGCAGGCCGGGCCGGCACACCTGGCCCGCTAAAAAATTTCTAACCCTGTTTGCATCCGGTTGTGCCGCTTGTCGGCACTTTCCCCGCCTTGATGCCATGCTTGGCACGATACTGGCTTCCGTGACGATGTGTGTGCCGTTCGGGGAATGTCATGCGCGCATCGAAGCCCTAGCCGAGAGACCTGCCATGAGTTTCCTCATAAAAAAAATGTCGCGCCGCACGCTCGTGCAGGCGCTGATCGCCCTGCCTGCCCTGTCGTTGTTCCGCAAGCTGCCTGATGCCGACGCCACCCATGCCGGTTCATCCCGGGCCGATCCTGACGAGATCGTCGAGGTCAATGGCTGGATCCTGAAGCGGAGCGATCTGGCATGATCTTCGACAGCTACGAGGCATATCGCGCCGCCAACTTTGCGCCAAGGGTCTGCATCCTTGGTTCCGGTCCGGCCGGCACAACGATCGCCAGAAAACTTGGCGCTGCCGGCATTCCGGTCGTGGTGCTGGAAGCCGGTCCGCGGGAATTCAGCGACGACTCGCAAGACTTCTACCGCGGCACCACGGTCGGCGATTTCTATTTCGATCTCGACATCACCCGGCTGCGGTTCATGGGCGGCAGCTCCAATCACTGGGCCGGTTGGTGCCGCGTGCTCGACAAACTGGATTTCGAGCCCAAGGCCTGGGCGCCCGACACCGGCTGGCCGATCCGCCGAGCCGACATCGAACCCTACCTCTCGGAAGTGCGCGCTATCCTCGACCTTCCCGATTTCCGGCCTGATGTGCCGATTTCGGACGACATTCGCTGGGTGCAGTTGATCAAGAGCCCGGCGGTGCGGTTTGCCGAAAAATTCGCCGACGAACTCGACAAGAGCAAAAACATCGCCGTCGTGCTCAACACCTACGCCACCGAGCTTGCCGGAGACGGCAAACGCGTGACCGGCGCCAAGCTGTGGTCCAACGGACAGGACGCCGGCTCGTTCAGCGCTGACTATTTCATCGTCTGCACCGGCGGGCTGGAGAATTCGCGGCTGCTTTTGTGGTCGAACCAGCGCTCCAACGGCGGCGTCGTGCCGAACGCGACGGCGCTTGGCCGCTACTGGATGGAGCATCCGACCTTCGAGGGCGGCAACGCCATCCTGGCCGACTATGGTGCGTTCGAGGTCGATGCCGTCAAGGAGGCCTTCTTCTCGCCGATGCCTGCCGCGATGGAACGTCTCAAGATCATGAATTTCGGCATCCGGCTGATCGAGACGCCCTATCCGGGCGTCAAGAGCCTCATCGCCGACCTAGCCTGCACGGCGCCGCACATGGCGGAATGGGTATCTGGCAAGCTCGACCAGAACCTGCGTTGCGCCGCTCAGCTTTATGTCGCCTGGGAACAGGCGCCGCTGGCTTCGAACCAGATCGAGTTGTCGAAGACCGAGGTCGACCATGCCGGCGTGCCGCGCATCGAACTGCACTGGAAGAAATCGAAACTGGAACAACGCACCCTTCTCGAAGGCCTGAGGCTGTTCGGCACGACGCTTGCCCAGAAAAACCTGGGCCGGGTGCGCATTGCCGACTGGATCTCGAACGGCGAGGATTATCCGACCAACGAAGAGACGGCGGGCCATCATCATATGGGGGGCACGCGCATGGGCACGGATGTCACCAGGAGCGTGGTGGACGCCAATTGCAAGGTGCATGGCATGGACAATCTCTATGTCGGCGGCTCTTCCGTGTTCTGCACGTCGGGCCAAGCCAACCCGACGACGACGATCACCGCGCTCGCCTGCCGGCTGGGCGACCATCTGAGCAAGGTGGTCACGGTCTGAGCGGCCTCCACGAAGCCGTCGTCCTGCCAAGCCACGACCGGCAGGGCCGGCGCCAAGGATGGCGCCGGCAGAGGCTCAAAAGCCGTAGACGGCGATCCGGACCAGCACGGCGGCGGCGGCCAGCGACACCAGCAGGATACCGAGACCGATCGGAGAGCCCCAGCCATACCATTCCATGGCCAGCTTGGCGTATTTGAATTCTTCCTCGCGCGAGAGAGGCGTACGCTGTTGAATCAAAGTCATTTTTCATATCCTTGCCCGGGAGCGGGTCTTGCCTTGTCGGGGGCGTAGCCGCATATTGCTATAATGGTCTAAATGTTAGACGGATTGATAGTTAGATGATCGAAGTAAATTCGTCAAGCCGGAATCGAGCCGAACTGACGACAGCCATCGGTCTTGCCATCATGCAGTGGCAGGACGCGACGCAGGCCTATGACGAGGCGGTGGGGATGAGACTCGGCCTCAACATGGCCGAGCGCCATTGTATCGGACTGCTCCACGGCGGCCCGCAATCGGCCGGCGCGATCGCGACCGCGACCGGGTTGACGCCGGCCGCGGTGACCGCGCTGATCGACCGGCTGGAGGCGCGCGGCCTCTTGACGCGCACGCGCAGCCTCGAGGACAGGCGCAAGGTGGTCATCGAGGCAACGGAGTCAACACGGGAGCTGTCGGCACGCTATTACGGCGCCATCGCGCGGGAAGGGGAGAAGCTCATTGCCACGTTCAGTGACGCGGAGCTTGCCACCATTCGGCGCTTCGTCACCGCCGCGCTCGACCTGCAGCGCGACCAGCTCATGCGGCTGAAGGCCGAGGCGCCGCAGCCGCGCTGATCTAGAGGGTCAGACCACCTAGCGTCCTGATCGGCCGAAGCGCCGTTCGAGATAGGCTTGGCCGAATTCCAGCGCGATCGACAGAATCCAGTAAATCATCGAGGCGGTAATCAGCATCTCGATATGGCGGAACTCCGTCTGGCCCATCGTGCGGGCGAGATACATGATCTCCCAGACGCCGACGACGGAGACCAGCGAGGAATCCTTCAGCATGGCGATGAACTGGTTGCCGGTCGGCGGGATGATGACGCGCATGGCCTGCGGCAGGATGACGAGCGCCATGGTTTGGCCGGGGCTTAGGCCGAGCGCCGTGGCGCCTTCGCTTTGACCGCGCGGGATGCTTTCGATGCCGGCGCGGAAGATCTCGGTCATGTAGGCGCCGTAACACAGCGACAGCGCGACGATACCCGCCGGCACCGCGCCGATCACGTAACCGATCTGCGGCAGCCCGAGATAGATGATGTAGATCTGCATCAGCAACGGCAGGCCGCGAAACAACGATGTGTAGAAGGTGGCCAGCCCGTAAACGATGCCGTTCCCGGTCAACTTGGCGATGGCGCCGACCAGTGCGATCAAGGTCGCGATCAGGATCGAGATCGCCGAAATGTAAAGCGTCGTGGTGACGCCCTGGGTGATCAGGAAGCCGACTTTCCTGGCGATGAAGGCGAGGGAGAGGTCGAAGGAATAGAAGAACAGCATCAGCAGCACGAACAGCTCGATCCAGACGCCGACGATCTGCTGGCGTCGGGGCAGGAGCAGAAGCAGCTTGCAATTCACCAGCACCAGCAGCGCGATCAACACGGCCGAGAGGGCTCGCGACAAGGCTGGGTTGGCCTGCAGCCAGTCGGACGCAAGCGGCATCAATGAGCCGATCCAGCTCGACTTGATGCCCATGGCGTAGAGGGCTGCGGCCAGCAGCGCCGGAAAAAGCGCGGCCGCGGCGCGGCGGGCGAGCCCTGGATGGGAGAGCATCAGCCTGCCGATCATGCCGTCACCTTGTCCTTGGCGATGGCGTTGCGTTCCCGCCACCAGTCCTGCGCTTGCAGTTTCCAATAGGTAAGCTGCGCGGCGGCCAGGCCGGCGGCGCCGCCGGCCCAGCTCAGTCCGAAGGGCGCGAACTGCCGGTACCGGTCCGAGGCGCCCAGAATGCCCTCGGCGACAATTTTTCCGGCAATCGCCGTGGTGTTGAGCCCATGGCCGCCGAAAGCGGTGCAGTACCAGACGCCTGGCTGCAGCTCGCCGATCTGGGGCATCAGATGCCGGGCATAGGACATCAGCCCCGACCACGCCAGTTCGGTCTTGAGGCCGGCAAGCTGCGGGTAGGTGCCGACCATCTCGCGGCGCAATTCGCGCGCCAACGCGTCGGCGGAAGCGGCGCGCGTGGTGATGCGCCCGCCCCACAGGAGGCGGCGGCCATTCTCGACCAGGCGATAATAATCGCCGGCCCGCCTGTTGTCGCCGACGGCGTCCGTCGTGGCGACCGCTTGCGCGATGAGGCGGGGGGCCGCCTCGGAAACCATGACATAGGTCGCGATGGGCAGGAACGCCCGGTAGAGCTGGCCGAATACCGGGCCGGTATAGCCGCCGGTCGCGAGCACGATCCGGGGCGCCCGAAGCGTGCCCTGTCTGGTGCGAAGCATCTTTTGCGGCCCCGAGAGGTCGCACTGCACGACTTCGGAGCTTTCATGAATCTCGCCGCCAAGCCGCTCGATCTCGTCGGCAAGGCAACGCAGATAGTTGAGCGGATGGATGTGAAAGGCGTTCGGGTCACGCAGGCCCTGGTGGTAGCGAGCGGACTTCAGCACCGATCGGACGTCTTCTCTCTCGAGATACTGAAGTTCATAGCCGTGGTCGCGGGCCATCTGTTCGGCATAGGCCTTCAGCGCATCGCCGTCGTCGTAGCGCAAGACGCTGAGCAGGCCGGCACGCGGCTGGGCGGCCGATATTGCGAGCGTCTCGATGGTGTCGCGCACGAATTCGACGCCTTCGATCGACAGCCGGTGCAGGTCGCGCGCGGCCTCCCCGCCGACACGTGCGGCGATATTGTCGCCGCCGGTGGCGAAGCCGGGCGTGACGAAACCGCCATTGCGGCCCGAAGCGCCGAAACCGACGAGCTGGGCTTCCAGCACGGCGACATGCAGTCCGGCGCGCGCCAGCTGCAGCGCCGTCGTCAGCCCGGCCAATCCGGCGCCGACGACGGCCACGTCACATTGCGCCTCGCCTTGCAGCGGAGGCCTCGTCTTCCGGTCGGTCAGGGTGCGGGCGTAGTAGGTATCCGGATAGGCCATCGACGACTTTGCGGTGAGGGGCATGTATTTGGTGGGTGATGCCGCCGGCTGCCGAGGGGCAGCCGGCGGAATGACTTTACTTGGCGCTGTAGTCCTTGCCGTACCACTTCGTGGTCAGCGCGGCGAGCGTGCCGTCCGTCTTCATCCCGGTGATGATGCCCGCGACCTTCGCGGTCCACTCCGGATCCTTCTTCTCGGCGATGACGACGAGCGGCTCGCGGAAGGCGTACTCGCCTTCGAGGATCTTCACGGGATAGCCGTTCTTGATGGCGTTCTGCGCCGTCTGCTCCGGTGCGATCACGGCATTCAGGCGCACGCCGTCGCCAAGCCGCAGGTCATCGAAGGGAAGCATGGAATCCGCGTAGGTGCGGACCTCGCCCGGTTCCAGCTTGTATTGGATGGGAGCCAGGCCGGGTGCGTCGATTTCGAGCTTGCGGCGGATGAAATCCTCCGAGGTGGTGGCCGTCTCGACGCCGATGATCTTGCCGTTGAGATCGGCGACCGACTTCGCGCCGCTGTCCTTGTGCAGGACGTAGACATAGGGGCTGTAATAATAGATGCCGACAAAGTCGATCACCTTGGAACGGGCTTTGGTCGGCGTGACCGATCCGACGCCGAGGTCGTAGCGTCCCTGCCAGCGTCCGCCGGTCAGCGTCGCCCAGTCGGGCGTTTCGAACGAGACCTCGACACCGAGCCGCTTGCCGATCTCGCGCGAGACATCGATGTCGAAGCCGGCGAGTTCGTTGCTGTCGTTGAGAAAGCTCTGCGGTGGCCAGGCCGCGTTGGTGGCGATGACCATCGCCTTTTTCGACGTGACGCGGTCCAGGGTTTCCCCGGCCATGGCCGCCGTTGTGATCGCGAATGTCGCGGCGGCAAGAACGGCTAAATCGAGCAGCTTTTTCAAAGTTATCCCTCCCTTGTGGTTGAAACTGATAGGATGCGTAACGTCGGACCTCAGCGCTTTCGGCCACAGGTTCAACGCGGATCGGTTTGTGCCCACCACAGCTGAAGCTCGTTCCCCCTGATGGACCGGCGTTTGTGACCCCAGACAGTCAGGTCGCAAAAAGAAGGGTTCCACCCGGCGAAATGCGGGATAATGGCGATCGCGCAGTCATTGCGTGCCTTGAGACGGCAAAGTGCCGGATATGTTCGCCTTGTTCCGGTCGCTAAGGCCGGTCTTGCGGATTGTCGCGGGGGCGGTTCAGCCGATAGGATCGCGGCGGTTACAGCGCGGATCGAGCGAGAGGATTTGTTTGTGGAATTGACCGAGAAGGATCGTCAGCTGCTCGCGCTGATGCAGAAGAATGCGCGTGAGCCGGTCGCGTCACTGGCACGTCAGCTCGGCGTATCGCGGACAGCGCTGCAGGAGCGGATCCAGAAGCTGGAGGCCGGCGGCATTATCGAAGGCTATAGCGTGCGGCTGACCAAGGAGGTGGCCCAGAACGCCGTCCACTGTTTCACGCTCGCCGCCCTGAACAACAAGAGCTATCCGGACGTCTCCAGAAAGATCAAGGCGATGCCTTCGATCCAGGCGGTCTACGCCATCACCGGCGAGTGGGACCTGATCATCCACCTTGCCGCCGAGACGCTCGAGAAGCTGAACCGGGAGGTGAATGCCGTGAATGAAATCAGCGGCGTCGTCAAAACCGCTTCCCATGTGGTGATGGAGACGAAGTTCAACCGGACCATCTACGCCTTGTAGGAGATGGCGGGATGTCCGGCGGCGGGCATCACCGTCTCGAGGTCGAAAGGCACATGGTGGGCATCGTTGCTCCCGACCGTGAACAAATGAGACTATTTCGGTTGGACCCCATAGGCGACAAGAAACGCCTCGACCGAGGCATCCGCGTGCCGTTCAAGTTCGGCTTTGGAACGCGGGTTGCTCCCCGTGAACATGGCTTCATTCATGGGGATCCAAAGGATCATCCCAAAAAGATGGCTGGCCGCCAGACGGGGATCACTGGTTTGCATCAGCCCCCGATCGGTGAGCTTTTGAAAGCAGGACGCCGTCGAGGCAAGCATGCGCTCAAAGCCTTTTTCGTACCAGCCGCGGCCAAGCTGCGGCATTCGATCCGCGTTGGCGATGATCAGGCGGCGCAGCTTCAACAACTCGTCGTCCATGAGCATCGTTATCAAGCGCCGAGCAAGCTGCTGCAGGCCGCCCTCCATGAATTTCGCCTCGGAAAGCAGTGTCGTCACGGACTCGATGATGTCGTTGACCTGGCCAGCGGTTGACAGAACGACTTCACCGAAAAGCGTCTCCTTGTCGGTGAAATGCTTGTACACGGTCTGCTTGGAAGCTCCCGCCCTGGTGGCGATTTCCTCCATGCTGGTTCCATCATAGCCCTTGGCGATGAACGCCGCCGTGGCCGCCTGGATGATTTCACGATCCTTGCGTGCCGATCTGGTCTCCCCCTTGATTTCCATGGCGCCCCTTTGACCAGTACTAGACGGTACCGTTCTCTCGTGATAGTCGTCAAACGGTACTGGACTGACTAGTACCTGTCAACGAAGGCGAGGCTTTAGACCGATGACCAAGATGATCTTCATAAATCTGCCGGTGCGCGATCTGCAGGCAGCCACCAATTTTTATCTCGCGATCGGGGGCACGCTGAATCCGCAGTTCTCGAGCGACCAGGCCAGCTCGATCATGTTCTCGGACTCCATTGGCGTCATGTTGCTTTCGCATCAGTACTACAGCCAGTTCACCGAGCGGCAGATCGGCGACCCCAGGCGTGAAAGCCAGATGCTGATCGCGCTCACCGCCGACAGCAAGGACGACGTCAACGCAATGATCGAGAAGGGCGTGGCGGCAGGCGGACGCGCTGATCCCAATCCGGCGCAGGATCTCGGCTTCATGTTCAACCGCCACATCGAAGACCCTGACGGCAATGTCTGGGAGTTCCTGTGGATGAACCCCGCCGCCCTGCAATAGCCTGCCGGGATCAAAGCGTCTGAAGCGCGTCGCTCGAAACGGAGTCATGCGACGCGCTTTAGGTCTTTGTTTTTATGTCGTATTCCCAAAACCGAAACGGACTAGACCGTCGCCGGGTCGAGCGCCGGCTGGCTCTTGCGGCGTGCGACGATCGCCTCGAAATCCGCGCTCTGGAAGGCGTCGCGCAAGGCGTCGAAGGACGGCAGCACGAAATAGGCGCGCTGGAACTTGTCGATCTCGTAGCCGGTGCGCATCACCGTTTCCAGGTCGAACGGCACATGATGGGCGTCCTTGCCCTCCACCGCGAATTGCAATTCGGTGAACGACGACATCAGCCCGGCGCCGAAGGCTTTCAGCGGCTGGCCGGCTTCCCGCATCAGGCCATACTCGGCCGTGTACCAGTAGAGCCGGGTGATCATCTCGTCGCCGCCGAGCGCGATGATGTCGCCGGCCTTCCTGCCATACATCTGCATGAAATCGGCGAACACCGGCTGCGACAGCACCGGCACATGGCCGAAGAAATCATGGAACATGTCCGGCTCGACGATATAGTCGAGTTCCTGCCTGGTGCGCAGCCAGTTGGTGACCGGGAAGCGGCGATTGGCGAGGTGATCGAAGAACGGGGCCGCCGGAATGAGGCCGGGCACGGCGACGATCTCCCAGCCGGTCAGCTTGCGCAGCCTGGCGCTGACGTCGGCGAAATCGGGAATGGCGTCGAGCAGGCCGAGCTTCTCCACGCCGTCGAGATAGGAATGGTGGGCGAGCTTGCGCGTCAGCCTGGTCTGGCGGTCGCACAGCGTGCGCCACACCGCCTGCTCCTCGGCGCTGTAGTCATAGCCCTGTGCCACGGTGAAATCGGCGCGGCAGACCGAATAGTCGCCGCGCAACCCTTGCGCCGCGCAGTCGCGGGCATATTCGGCAACGCTCATCGTCGTCATATGTCTTCTCCCTCGCAAAGCATCGATGGCTGCGGTGCCGAAAGTGTAGCCCGACTTACCGAGGCAAATTGGTTTTGATCGTAGATCGAGCGGCATATTCGAGATAATATTCACTCAAAATCGACACAAGGAGAGTGAAAATGCCTCAGTTCGATGATTTCGAGATCAGGATGCTCGATGTCCTGCAACGCGACGGGCGCAAACCTGTCTCCGAGCTGGCGCAGGAGATCGGCCTCTCCACCACGCCCTGCGCGCGGCGCTTCGAAGCGCTGCAGGAGGCCGGCATCATCAAGGGATTTGCCGCCGTGATCAGCCGCCGCGCGGTCGGCCTGATGGTCGAGGTGTTCATCCAGGTGCGCCTCGTCAGCCACAGCGACGGCTCTCCCGAAAGCTTCATTGCCGCCGTGCAGCGCATGGACGAGGTGTCGTCGTGCTGGACGATGACCGGCGACCACGATTTTCTGCTGCATGTCATGGTGCCATCGGTCGACGAGCTCAACGCCTTCGTCATGCATCGGCTGATGCGGCTCGAGGGCGTGCGCGACGTCCACACCCAGCTGGTGCTGCAGAACATCAAGGGACCCGGCCACGTGCCGCTCGCGCATCTCAGGCGCTGACAGCGCTCACTCTTTTCTGCGGAAAAGCTGCGAGCAAACTGCTGAAACGGGCCAACCGGGCGGCACGATCGCCGGCCAGCATGCGGACCAACGTCCTGGAGGTCCGCTATGAAAATCGTCCTGATCAATCCGCCGCACACCGCCATCGGCAGCCGCGTGCCCGACGATCACCTGCCGCCACTCGGCCTGCTGGCCATCGGCGGCCCGCTGGTCGACGCCGGCCACGACGTGCGGCTCGTCGATGCCGAGTTCGGGCCGATGCCGCTCGCCTCGGTCGTCGCGGAAGCCCTGAAGGACTGTCCCGACTTCGTCCTGATCGGCCATTCCGGATCCACTTCTGCGCATCCGACCGCCTTGTTGATCGCCGCGATGATCAAGGCGCGCGAACCGGCGACGATCGTCATCTATGGCGGTGTCTTCCCGACCTACCACTGGCGCGACATCCTGGCCGAAACGGACGTTTTCGACTTCATCGTGCGCGGCGAGGGCGAGGCGACCGTGGTGGCGCTGGTCGAGGCGGTGGAGATGCGCCAGCCGCCGGCAAGCGTTGCCGGCATCGCCTATCGCGACGATCTGCGCCGGCCCTTCGCCACCCAGGCGGCGATGACCATCGCCGACCTCGACGCCTACCGCGTCGGCTGGGAACTGATTGACGTCAGCAGATACAGTTACTGGGGCGGCAAGCGCGCGGTGGTCATGCAGTTTTCGCGCGGCTGCCCGCATCTGTGCAATTATTGCGGCCAGCGCGGCTTCTGGACCCGCTGGCGGCATCGCGATCCCAAGAAATTCGCGCAGGAGATCGCCTGGCTACACCGCGAGCACGGCGTCGAGCTGATCAACCTCGCCGACGAGAACCCGACCGTCTCGAAGAAGGCCTGGCGCGCTTTCCTGGATGCGATGATCGCCGAGAACGTGCCGGTGCTGATCGTCGGCTCGACACGCGCCGACGATATCGTGCGCGACGCCGACATGCTGCACCTCTACCGCAAGGCCGGTGTTATCCGCTGGCTGCTCGGCATGGAAAACACCGACGAGCAGACGCTGCGACTGATCCGCAAGGGCGGCAGCACCTCGTCCGACCGCGAGGCGATACGGCTGCTGCGAAAGCACGGCATCCTGTCGATGGCGACCTGGGTGGCCGGCTTCGAGGATGAAGGACTTCGCGACCTGTGGCGCGGCTTTCGCCAGCTCATCGCCTATGACCCGGACCAGATCCAGGCGCTCTATGTGACGCCGCATCGGTGGACGCCGTTCTTCCGCATCGCGCGGGATCGCAGGGTCATCCAGAAGGACGCCCGCCTGTGGGACTACAAGCACCAGGTGCTGCACATGACGCGGCTCAAGCCATGGATGCTGTTCTTCTCGGTCAAGCTGATCGAACTCGCCGTGCAGTCGCGGCCGAAGGCGCTGGCGCGCATCCTGTTCCACCCCGATCCCGAGCAGCGGCATTCGATGCGCTGGTACGCCAAAATGGGCCGCCGCGTCTGGTTCCGCGAGATCTGGGGTTTCCTGGTGACCGACAACCGGGTGACAGGCGGCCCGACGCTCGCCGAATTCTGGGGCGCGCCGCAGGATGCGGAGGAAGAGTCGATGACCTTTCAGCGTCCGGCGAAGAGACCAGTAATGGCGCCTGCCGCCGAGCAGCATGCCTTTGGCGTCTCACCGCCGCCGGCCTGACCCGTCTCGCGCTGGCCGCCAGCGGACCTCGCGCTAATTTCTGGCGATCGGACGATGGTGACCAGCAGGAGGAAGCGATGAAACTTGTCACGCATAAGAAGATGAAAGGTGGCCGGCCTATGCCTTGGGGGAAAGGCACCGTCGTGACCGGAGCCAAGGGGTATGTCTTCCTTGCCGGCAATACAGGCACGGCCGAGAATTATGACCCGTCGAGCGGCAAGGGGGGCGCCGTCGGCGACGCGGCGACGCAATGGCGTTCCATTCTGACGAACATCAAATCGGATCTGGAGGAGCTCGGCAGCTCGCTCGAATATCTCGTCAAGATCACCCAGTACGTCAAAGGGCCGTTTCCCGACGGAGGCGCGCTGAGCTCCCCAAATTTCCGGCTGGACGTGATGGACGAATTCTTCGCCGAGCACTGCCCGAAGCACTGCAGCTACAACAATCCGCCGCCCTCGGAAGTGATCGGGGTCGCCGCGCTCGCGCAATCCGATCTCGTCATCGAGATCGTGGCCGTCGCCGCTCTGCCGGACTGAGGATGCCGGGCTCCGAAGCGCAAAATGTCAAGGCACGATCAGTGTACCGGCGCCGTGTTCGGTGAAGAGTTCGAGCAGCACCGAATGCGGCGTCTTGCCATTGAGGATGACGACGCCCTCGACGCCGCGCTCGATCGCCTCGATGCAGGTCTCGACCTTGGGGATCATGCCGCCCGAGACCGTGCCGTCCTTGATCAGCGCCTTCGCCTCGGTGACCGTCAGCTCGTCGATCAGCTTCTTGTTCTTGTCGAGCACGCCGGGCACGTCGGTGAGGAATAGCAGGCGCGAGGCCTTGCAGGCGCCGGCGATGGCGCCGGCGAAAGTGTCGGCGTTGATGTTGTAGGTGTGACCGTCGCGGCCGGGCGCCACCGGCGCCAGAACAGGGATCATTTCGGAGCGGGCCAGCAGGTCGAGCAGCGTGCGGTCGACCTCGACCGGCTCGCCGACGAAACCGAGATCGAGCACGCGCTCGATGTTGGAATCGGGGTCGATCATGGTCTTGCGCGCCTTTTCGGCGAACACCATGTTGCCGTCCTTGCCGCACAGGCCGATCGCCCATTCGCCCTCGGCGTTGATCAGTGCGACGATCTCCTTGTTGATCGACCCGGCCAGCACCATCTCGACGATCTCGACCGTCTTCTGGTCGGTGACGCGCAGGCCGCCCTCGAACTTGGATTCGATCCCCATCTTGTTCAGCATGGCGCCGATCTGCGGGCCGCCGCCATGGACGACGATCGGATTGACGCCGGACTGCTTCAACAGCGCGATGTCGCGGGCGAAGGCCTTGCCGAGCTCGATGTCGCCCATGGCATGGCCGCCATATTTCACCACGACCGTCTTGTGCTCGTAGCGCTGCATATAGGGCAGCGCGCGCGACAAGAGTGCGGCCTGCATTTCGGCGGTGGCGGCGACGTCCGTCATCGGCGTGGTTCCCTGGCTTTTGGTTTTATGCATGCCGTTGTCCCCAAACCGCTGGGCACTTTTGGGCGACATGCATCAGGTAAGGACGGCGGCGTCTTAGCGGGAATTGACGCGAGCCGCAAATGGCATTGCTGTCATATTCGAGCCGTTCACGGTGTCGTCATTGTGACGGCACCATCAGCGGCGCCCGCCGCTTCAGCCAGCCCGAGATCTTCTCCATCTGCGCGGCGAGCGACAAAAGCGTTTCCTCGTCGCCCGGGCGGCCGGCGGCCTGGATGCCGAGCGGCAGGCCGGCGTCCGTGACATGGACCGGTAGCGCAATCGACGGCTGGCCGCTGACATTGTGGATTGCGGGCCAGTGCGTGAACCAGAGGCTCTTGTCCATCAACTGGCCGAACAGTGGTTTGATCCTGAGCAGCGCCGTGAGATGCAGCTTGTCGACCAGGGTTTCGATCAACTCGTCGGCGCCTTTGGGATCCATGGCGCCGCAGGCAAGCGGCGGGTGCGCGATGACGGGCATCAGCACCGCATCATAGCGCGCAGTGTCCTCGATCAGGCGGCGCGAGGCGGCATGCAGCCGCTGCAGGCCGGCATAGACCTCGCCGGCCGAGACCATTTCGCCCAACCGGCCGAGCACCCGCGTGGCGCGCTCGATGTCGCCCGTCACGGAGCGGCCGACGCGCAGCGCATCACCCCGCAACGAGCCGGCAACGGCGGAGGCGACCGTCGTGCAGAAATCGGCGAAGAAATCGCGGCCGATGAAGGGCAGCTCGATGTCCTCGACGGTATTGCCGCCCTCACGGGCGAGCGCCACGGCAATGTCGAGCGCCTTGAGCGTCTCGGCCGAAATCGGCAGGCCGAGCGGCGACTTGCGGTAGACGGCCAGCTTGAGCTTGCCGGGATCGCGCGCGGCAGCGGCCGCGAACGGACCCTTTGGCGGCCGCGCGGCATAAGGCGCCAGCGCATCTGGACCATGGGTGAGGTCGAGCAGCAGCGCGCAGTCGCGCACCGAGCGGGTGACGGCGTGATCGACGACCATGCCGTACCAGCTTTCACTTACCAGCGGCGACAGCGGGACACGGCCGCGCGAGGTCTTGAGACCGACAAGGCCGCTGCAGGCCGAAGGCACGCGGATCGAGCCGCCGCCATCCGACGCATGCGCCGCCGGCACGACGCCGGCGGCGACCAGGGCTGCCGAACCGCCCGATGAGCCGCCGGTGGTGTGGCCGGTATTCCAGGGATTGCGGGTGATGCCGAAGGCTTTGGATTCCGTCATCAGCCGCAGCCCGTGCTCGGGCGAGGTCGAGGTGACGATCGGGATCAGCCCGGCGGCGAGATAGCGGTCGGTCATCACCGAATTGAAATCGGGCACCCATGCGGGAATGCGGCTGCCGCCATGCGAGGGCACGCCCTTGGCGGCGATGCCGAGATCCTTGATGGCAAAGGGGACGCCGGCCAGCGGCAAGGAGCGGTCGATGCTCTTCGCCCGCGCCCGCGCGGCGTCATAGAG
>NZ_RZSJ01000429.1:0-5473 GCF_003998025.1 Mesorhizobium sp. M8A.F.Ca.ET.021.01.1.1 | reverse complement strand
ACACCCGGGCGGCCCCGCATCTTTCCACATCCACCGGCCGACGCGATCGCATCGGCCCTTCCAGCCCAGGGAGCAACATGATGAAAGCCCTCACATGGCACGGCAAAGGCGATATACGCTGCGAACAGGTAGCCGACCCGGCAATCGAGGACGACCGCGACGTTATCATCAAGGTGACGTGTTGCGCCATATGCGGATCGGACCTGCATCTCATGAACGGCTATATGCCGACCATGAAGTCGGGCGACGTGCTCGGCCATGAAACCATGGGTGAAGTGGTCGAAGTCGGCAAGGGCCATTCGAAGTTCAGGAAAGGCGACCGCATCGTGGTGCCTTTCAACATTTCCTGCGGCGAGTGCTGGTTTTGCAAAAGCGGGCTGTTCTCGCTGTGCGACAACTCCAATCCCAATGCCAAGGAGGCGGCCAAGGTGATGGGACAGTCGCCGGCCGGCCTGTTCGGATACTCGCATCTGGTCGGCGGCTACTGGGGTGGCCAAGCCGAGTATCTGCGCGTTCCGTTCGCCGATGTCGGCCCCATCAAAGTGCCCGACGGGTTGGATGACGAGCAAGTGCTGTTCTTGTCCGACATCTTTCCGACCGGCTATATGGCGGCTGAGAATGCCGGCATCGAGCCGGGCGACACGGTGGCGATCTGGGGCTGCGGTCCAGTCGGCCAATTCGCCATCCAAAGCGCATGGATGCTCGGCGCCGGTCGTGTCATCGCCATCGACAAGGTTCCCGAGCGGCTCGCCATGGCCCGCGACCACGGCAGGGCCGAGACGCTCGATTTCAGCAATTCCGACATCTATGACGCCCTGATGGCGATGACCGGCGGTCGTGGCCCGGACCGCTGCATCGATTGCGTCGGTACCGAATCCGATCCGGGCGCCAGCTTCGACGCCATGGTCGACAAAGTGAAGGCAGCCGTCTATCTCGGCACCGACAGACCGCATGTGCTGCGCGAGGCGATCTACTGCTGCCGCAAGGGCGGTACGGTCTCCGTTCCCGGCGTCTATGTCGGACTTCTCGACCATATCCCGTTTGGCGCCGCCATGAACAAGGGGCTCACCTTCCGGATGGGTCAGACACATACGCAGCGCTACCTGGAACCGCTCCTGGCCAAGGTTCAGGAGGGCGAGATCGATCCCTCCTTCGTCATCACCCACAGGGCGGATCTCGACGCCGGTCCCGACCTCTACAAGACCTTCCGCGACAAGCAGGATGGCTGCATCAAGGTGGTAATGCGGCCTCATGGCTGAGACTGAACCAGCCTTTCCACCCAAGAATGACCTGATGCCGCAAAACCCGCCATCCGGTCGCCAAGTGCCAGCGGCTTTCCATCGCGGAGGGGACGAAACCGATACCGACGCCGGAGCCCGCCGGTGGCCCCAAGACCGTCGGCCCCGACCCTATAGTCAACACCACACGACAATCCCGCTGCCAATCGCAACATCGGCCGAAAGCGTCAGGCCGGCGCCACGCCGCGACCGACGGATGAACCGATTGACTGACACTTCCGGCCCCGAGGATACCGATACCTTGGAAGCCATCCCGGGCAACGCCGCCTAACGGCGACGACCTGAAACCCTCTGCCTCGGCCGCGGCGCCGGGCGACGGAACAAGCTGGGACCAAATCCGTTGTGCCGAGGACGGACGGTGTTCAGTGACCAAGCGTTTGACCGAAAGAAAGCCGGTTACGGCGACAGGTTTGGGCTCGGTGTCGACCAGGCGCCTGCAGGCCGCGCAGGATGAACGGTCTTGCCAAACAGGCAACGTCCGTTCTTGATCAAAGAAAGGATAGTGGGGTGCGCAATCTGCGAGGCGTGCGGCTTCTTATCGTCGAGGATGAATGGTTGCTGGCCGACGACCTTGCACGCTATTTCAGCAATATGGGCGCGGTGATTCTGGGCCCGGCGGCCACGCTCGAACAGGCCGCGATACATACGCAGACGGCCGAGGCGGCGATCCTGGATATCGACATCAACGGCCGCCGGGTATCCCCTATCGCAGACCAATTGCTCCGGCGGGGCGTGCCCTTCGTGTTCTTCAGCGGCGTAGGCGATATCACCATTCCTGAGCATCTGCGTTGTGCCAGCAATCTTTGGAAATCCTCCACCAGCAAGGAAGTCTCCAATGCCTTGTTCCCGCCGTTCTCGCGCGACGACGACAAGCCGACCTCTCCCGACGACGTGTTCGCGCTTCTGCCCAAGCTGAGGCTGGCGGCGCGTTTGCTACTCGCAGACGTCAACGCTTCCGATCGACTGGTCGAGAGGACGCTCGAATTGGCGCTCCGCGATATCGACCAAAGGCAGGCCGGGCTCTCCACCGAGGATTGGCTGAACCGCGTCATGCACAATGTAGTCAGTTCCGACGGTGCCGGCCTTCTGAACTGAGGCTGCAATGCCGCGACGCGCTACCGATCTATCCGTGCGCCGCGGACCGAGGCTGTCGCTCTAATACGGTCACGCTTGACGAATTTTTTGAAGCGGCTGGTCTTACCGGCGCCGGTCTTGGCCCGATGAAGAAACGCCAGATCATGTCCTCGAAGATACGAAAGAACTCTTCCCATTCGATAGCTACGAATGATTCTTCCGGTTCGCCGAAATCGATGCTTAGAACGCCACCTTCTCGCCGGCCGCGCACCCGGCTGGCCTACCTTTCCGCTCCTCTGCCTATTTGCGGATGTCGTCATGTCGATTGTCGTCTGCGCTTCGGACATAGGAGGTCTCCTGTCGATTTCGGTGCCGCCACGTTCTGCCTTCCCCGTGGCGTCGAGGGTGCCTAACACCATCCCGACGGCGGTGTTCCAGGAACAATTGCGACCGGCATCCGTTGGTGGCCATCAGCGATTGAGAGGTCCCGCATGGTTGCGCCACGAGCCGCTTGGAAAGGTTTTTTGAAGGTCGGATCCGTCACCTGTGGCGTGAAGATAATTGGCGCCACCAGCGAGGCCTCCAGGATCCATTTCAAGATACTCAATCGCAAGGACGGGCTGCCGGTCAAAAGTGCCTATGTCGATGAAGCAACCGGGGAGGCCGTTGATGCCGAGGATCAAGTGAAGGGTTTCGAAATCGACACTGACGACTACGTCCGCATCGAGCCTGACGAGATCAAGAAGCTGAAGCTTACCTCAGCCCATACATTGGAGGTCGGCGAATTTGTCGAGTTGGGCGATATCGACACACGCTACCTTGAAAAGCCCTATTACCTGATCCCTGCGGACGGCGCGGCGGCCGAGGCCTTTGAAGTGATCCGCAAGGCCATGGAAAAGAAAAGGGTCGCTGCCCGCTCTTGTGTGGTCCTCTATCAGCGCGGTCGTGAAGTCCTGATCCAGCCCTTCGGCAAAGGCATGCTTCTGACCGAGTTGCGCAGCGACAGCGAAGTAATCTCCGAGCAAAGCGTTTTCAAGGAGATCAAGAAAGTCGAATACGATTCCGACCTTACCGAAATCGCCAGCCTGCTTATCGAAAAGAAAGTGACCAGGTTCGATCCCTCGAAATTTGAAGACACTTACGAAGATGCGCTGATCGCGATGATCGAAGCCAAGCGCAAAGGCGAAGCGCCGCCAAAATCCGCTCCCCGGCCAAAGGAGAACGTCGTCAACCTTGCCGAGATATTGCGCAAGAGCCTAGCGCAGGAGGGCAGCGGGTCGCGGAAGGGCAAAGCTACCGCCTCCAAGAAGAGATCGGCCTAGTTGCCACCATCAATCGTAGCCGCGGATGTAGGTCGTTCGCGCATGCCGGACCTCCTTGCAAAGCGGGACGCGTGCCGTCACACTGGACGCGAAGAGATCGACATTCCTCAGAGGCGACGATGCCCCGCTCGAGCCAGACCACCCCTCCCACTGGTATCTTGGTGGATTTGAAAATCGCTTCACTCCTGACCGCGATCGAACAGGAGAAGGTACCCGATCGGTTGATCCGACTTGCCGTCGAATTGCAGAACGCGCTTGTCGAAAAGCGGCGGCGGGAATTGACAAACTGATCCACGGGGAACTCGGCCCTTGGACAATCGCTGGATAATCCCATCAGGGATGATGGTCGGTGCCGAGATCAAGCTGTCCGTCCGACAAATGTGCTCGCCGTTCCACCAGTGTCTTGAGTGACCTTTCGCCGAGTGATTCCAGCACGCCGGCGCGCGCCCGATTGAGCCGGCTTTTGACCGTCCCGATCGCGCAGCCGCATATATCGGCGGCTTCCTCATAACTAAACCCCAGCACTCCGATCAGCATCAGGATCTCACGCTGATGTTCGGGCAGCTGCTGAATGGCACGGTGAACCTCCCTGCTCTGGACGGACCATTCCTGCGTGGCTTCCGAAATCGGGCGTAAGGACGCGCAATCGAGGAGACCGGGCGCCTCCCGGACGGCGGCTTTTATTCGGGTGTAATACGTGTTGCGCATGATGGTGAAGAGCCACGACTTCATGCGTGTTCCGGGTTCGAATTTGTCGGTATTGGCAAGCCCCTTAGTCAGTGTCTCCTGCAAAAGGTCGTCGGCGTCATCGGGGACACGGCAGAAGGTTCGCGCGAAAGCCCGGAGGGCGGGTATAAGATCGACGATGGAATTCTCTTCGTTCGGCTTGTTGACCAACGCATAGCGTCCGGATGACAACGATCCAACTCCCAAACAGTACGAGTGTGAATGCAGCCTAAGCTTAATGCGCGGCTGTTTGGTTCGTTCCGCCACGCCTTAAGCTCCGGCGAATAATGTCCGGGCCGAAGCGTCGGACGACATGGCGTCGCCAGCAGCGCTTTTGGAACAAGGCTGGGTACGGGGAGTTAGGTGCCGTGACCGGCCAGCCGGGGCACAACATCGAACCGGCGAAATGGGCCGAGGCTCCGGGTCGGCGGAGTGCAAATTGCGGTTCTACTCTCGCAGGCATGTGAATGGAGCGCGCCTAGGCGGATTCCATCCGATCCTGACCTACAGACCGGACCTGACTCCATTGATTTCCGGTATCAAGGAACCAACTCGCCGTTCGCCGGTTCGGTCGCCATCCACCGGAGAGACAATTCGG
Source organism: Mesorhizobium sp. M8A.F.Ca.ET.021.01.1.1 (assembly GCF_003998025.1). NCBI lineage: Bacteria > Pseudomonadati > Pseudomonadota > Alphaproteobacteria > Hyphomicrobiales > Phyllobacteriaceae > Mesorhizobium > Mesorhizobium sp. M8A.F.Ca.ET.021.01.1.1. The sequence goes on along the minus strand of NZ_RZSJ01000429.1, from coordinate 455 downwards.
CATGTCCAACGCAGCAGAGATACTCATCGAGACACTGATCGCATGGAATGTGGAGGTGGTGTTCGGCCTTCCGGGAGATGGCATAAACGGCATCATGGAAGCGCTTCGCACAAGGCGCGGAAAAATAAAGTTCATCCAGGTCAGGCATGAGGAATCGGCTGCGTTCATGGCATGCGCCTATGCAAAATGGACCGGAAAGCTGGGCGTCTGCCTGGCCACATCGGGCCCCGGCGGCACACATCTCTTGACCGGGCTCTACGACGCGAAGCTTGACCAGGCGCCAGTCCTGGCAATCACGGGAATGCAGTTTCACGATCTGATCGAGACGTTCACCCAACAGGATGTCGACCTCACACGCGTGTTCAACGACGTTGCGGTCTACAATGTTCAGGTCTCCGACGCCGCCCATATGGAAAACGTCGCCAGTCTCGCGTGCCGCACCGCTTTGGCACGCA
>NZ_RZSJ01000428.1:0-5474 GCF_003998025.1 Mesorhizobium sp. M8A.F.Ca.ET.021.01.1.1 | reverse complement strand
GGCATCGCGGGCGCGCGCGCGGTCTGCGATCCGCGCGGCGTGCTCTATTTTCCCGAGCTCAAGCTGCTGACAGTTTCTGACCTGCATCTGGAGAAGGGCTCGTCGCTGGCCAGGCGCGGCACACTGATCCCGCCCTACGATACCGGCGCGACCCTGCTGCGATTGCAGGCGGTGATATCGGACTACCAGCCGTCGATCATCATCAGCCTGGGTGACAGTTTCCACGATGGCGGCGGCGCCAAGCGCATGCATTCGAGCTTTCGCGAACGGCTGGAGGCGCTGATGGCAGGCCGTGACTGGTTCTGGGTCGCCGGCAATCACGACCCGGAGGCGCCGGCGGACCTGCCCGGCGAGACCGTGCGGGAACTGGCCATAGGTTCCCTGCTGTTCCGGCACGAGCCGTCGAAGGTGCGGGTCGAGGGCGAGATTTCAGGCCACCTGCATCCCTGCGCGCGCATCGTGCAGCAAGGCCGTTCGGTGCGCAGGCGCTGCTTTGCCGGCGACGGCGGCCGCATGATCATGCCGGCTTTCGGTGCCTATACCGGCTCGCTCAACGTGCTCGACCGCGCCTATGCCGGCTTGTTCCGGCTGGAGTCGCTGATGGCTTACATGCTTGGCACTGACCGCATCTTCGCCATCTCCGGTTCGATGCTGCGGCCGGGTTGAGGGTCGCCGCCTGGTCTTGGTGAAGCTCAAGTCTTCTTAAGCGCAGCATGAATGCGGTCAAGTGCTTCTTCCGCGCCGCGGTATCCCTGCGCTGCCGAGCGTTTTAACCATTGGATGGCAAGGTCATCATTCTGCTCAACCCCAACACCTTTGAGATACATCAATGCCACGTTGAATTGCGCCTTGCTGTCATTCAGTTGCGCAGCCTTTTCGTACCAATAGAAGGCTAGCTTGGGGTTCTTATCTACAATCTCGCCGGTCAGGTAAGCCACGCCCAAATTAATTTGCGCGTCAACATTACCTTGCTCAGCTGCTTTGGTTAACCAAAGTACCGCATCGGAACCACTTTTGGGCACTCCCGTCCCAGAAAAATACGCGTATCCAAGATACTGCTGAGCTTCGGGCAAACCTCGGATCGCCGCCTTGCGCCATAGCTCCGCCGCTTTGGAATCATCCTGCTGAACGCCCTTGCCCCAGGAGTACAAAAGTCCAAGGTTCAACTCGGCCACTGCCATGTCTTGATCCGCCGCCTTGCCCCACCATTCGGCAGCTTTGGAATAATCCAGTGGAACACCCAGTCCTCTGGAATACAGAAATCCGACGTTAAATTGGGCAATGGCATCACCCTTTTGGGCGAGAGCCGTCCATTCTTTGTACGCTTCTGAATAATTATTCGCTTTAAAGGCGGCTTCGGCTTCGAGCGCGCCTGCTATTAAATTGCAGGGTGCAAGGATAAACATACATGCGGCGAACAAGCCGAGTGCGAGATAGGTCGGAGAGCGGAAGGCAGCGAGATTCATCGCCTTGAACTACGAATAGAGAACTGGAGCATTCTGGATTTAAAGGATAGTATCGACTCCGCTGTCAACAATAATGCCGAATTTTACTGTCGCTCAGAGAGCTGGCGGAAGTCATTTTCAGCTGTCCTATCGTCCATAATAAAGCGTGACGGTGTGCTTCGCCTCGGCGAAGAACAGCCAGCGTTCGACCAGCATGCCGGTGAACTGGACGATTGCAGCGAGCCCTGAAGAGACCGCCGCAAAGGGCCAGGGCAGGGCGAAGGTGGCGGTGAGCAGCAGGATGGGTAGAGCGAACGCCAGCGCCTGCGTGATCCGGCGCAGCTTCGCGCTGTGCTTGCGCGCGATGCGGAAGCCCATTTCCTTGAGCAGGTAGTTTTCCTCGGTATGCGGCCATTCCAGGGATCGCACCGTGCCGCCGGAGAGCCCGGTCGCGGTGTTCGCGTTGGTCGCGATTTCAAGCTGGTCATTGTGGCGCCAGGTCGCCAGCTTCCAGCCCCAGCCGAGCAAGGTGAGCAGTACGGAAGCGGCGAGCGGGACAGTCGAGCCGACCGCAAAGCCTTGCAGCAGGGCATTCACGAGCACGCAGCCGCTCATCGCCGAGAAGATCAGATAGCCGGGCAAGGTGTAGGGGCTGTGCCATTGGGCAATCGGCTTGAGCGATGCATAGATCATGCCGGTCATGCAGACCGTGACAAAGGCGCCGAAGGTGGCCAGAACGCCCGCGGCCGCCACCCAGCCATCGAGGCGGCCAAGGAAGACCCAGCCCAGGCCGAAGAGGCCCGCCGGGATGAAGGTGATGACCGACAATACGCCTTCGCGCGACAGCCATGAACTGCGCCATTGCGAGAACGCCCGCCAGGCACGTTCAGGTCTGCCGAGATGGCGGGTCGATGACAGCAGGCCGGCCGCGATCAGGCCGAGCGCCAGGCCAATGCCGACGAAGCCCGGCCAGAAATCGGGCGCGATGAGGCCGAGCGGGCCGAGCACGCCGAGCATTGCGAGCAACCCATAGCCGGCACCCGTAGCGGTGGTGAAGAAAACGACCGAAAAAGCTGGATGCATGGATGGTCAGCTCGAAAGCATGCGGTCGACCCAGCCAAGGAAAGCACCCTCGGCCCGCACCGGCTCCAGCGCCTTGGCCGGCACCGATGCGGCGCGCTGCGTATGGGCGCGCGGCGGCAGGTATTTGTTGGTCGGGCGATAGCCAAGCTCGGGCATCAGGTCGACCCCGCCGCGATCCGCCACCAGTTGCGAGACGGCGGATTGGGGATCGCCGAGGTCACCGAAATGCCGGGCGCTGGTCGGGCAGGCGGCGACGCAGGCCGGCACGCGGTCTCCTTCGGCCAGATTGTCGTTGTAGATGCGGTCGACGCAGAGCGTGCATTTCTTCATCACGCCGACATCCGTGTCGAACTCGCGCGCGCCGTAAGGGCACGCCCAGCTGCACAATTTGCAACCGATGCACTTGTCCTCGTCGATCAGCACGATGCCGTCCGAGGCGCGTTTGTAGGAGGCGCCCGTCGGACAGACGGTGACGCAGGCCGGCGTCTCGCAATGCAGGCAGGAGCGCGGGAAGTTCACCGTGCGCCCGCCCATCTCGGTGATGTGCTCGTAGCTGTGCACGCGGTTGAACCAGACGCCGTCGACATGGCCGCCGTAAGGGTCGATGTCGGTCAGCGGCGCCATGTGACCGCCGGTGTTCCACTCCTTGCAGGCGGTGACGCAGGCCTGGCAGCCGACACAGGTGTCGAGGTCGACGACGAGGCCGAGCTTCTTGCCGCCCGGACTTGGAAGACAGGTCATTCGGCCGCCTCTCTTGCCCGGCGAAATTCGGCGCCGAAAGTGAGCTTGTCGGGCGAGGGTTCGAAATGTGGCGGCTGGCGAAATCTTTCGAATTGCGGCTCGGTGAAGCCGGCTTCCTCATCAGCGCATTTGACGATGCGCACGCGCAGATCGAACCACGCAGCCTGTCCCGTGACTGGATCGGAATTCGAATAACGTCTGCCGCTGGCATCGGCAGAAGTCTGGTCACCGATGATGTGGTTGAGCAGGAAGCCGCGATTGCTCTCGGCCGCATTGTCCTTCAGCCCCCAGCTGCCGCGCCTTTTGCCGATCGCGTTCCAGGTCCAGACCGTGCTTTCGTTTACTCCGTCGACCAGCTTGATCTGCCCCTTCACCTTGCCATTGATGCTCTCGATCCACACCCAGTCGTCATCGACAAGGCCAAGGCCGGCCGCCGTCCGGTGATGTACGAACAGCCGGTTCTGGCTGGTGATCTGCCGCAACCACGCGTTTTGCGAACCCCAGGAATGGTACATGTGCATGGGCCGCTGCGTCAGCGCGTGCAGCGGGTATTTTTCCAGGTCCACGGCCTGTTCCTCGAAGGGCATGTACCAGAACGGCAGCGGATCCATGTAGGTCTCGATGCGCCGGCGTTCGCCTTCGGGCGGCACCACCCGGCCATGTCCGCGCGCGGCCAGCCGAAAACGCTGCATCGGTTCGGAATAGAGCTGGAAGACGACCGGCTCGGCCTTGGGAATGAAGCCCAGTTGCACGGCGAAATCGAGATAGGAGCGGTTGGCCATCTTGTAGTAGCGCTGGTCGTCAGTGAAGTCGTGGTGCCAGAAGCCGCCATTGTCGATGTAGCGCTGCAACTGGTCCGGATTGGGCTCGCCCTTGCCGATGGAAGTGCCTTCCTTGCCGCGCCAGCCGGCCAGCGGGCCGATGCCAGGCGTGCGCTCATGGTTGACGATGTAGTCGGCATAGTCGCTGTACTTTGCCGAGCCGTCGTCATTGACAAACCCCGGCAGCCCAAGCCGCGCGCCGAGTTCGATCATGACCGACTGGAACGGCCTGACGTCGCGGTCGGGCTCGACGACGGGATGGCGGATGGCGTCCCCCGGCCCGTCGGCATGGCTGATCGGCCGGTCGAGCAGGCTGATGCAGTCATGACGCTCGAGATAGGTGGTGTCGGGCAGCACGAGGTCTGCGAACGGCACGGTCTCGGAGTAATAGGCGTCGGAATAGATGATGAATGGGATCCTGTAGTTGCCCGCCTCATCACGGTCGGTGAGCATGGCCATGGTCTCGACCGTGTTCATCGAGGAGTTCCACGCCATGTTCGACATGTACATCAGCAGCGTGTCGATCGGGTACGGGTCGCCGGCCCAGGCGTTGCGGATGACGGTGTGCATCAGACCATGCGCCGCAAGTGGCGAATCCCAGGAATAAGCCTTGTCGATGCGCAGCGGCGTGCCGGCCTCATCGACCAGCAGATCGTCGGGTCCACAAACGAAACCGAGGGGCATGCCGTCGAGCGGCGTCATCGGCCTCACGTCCTTGCCGCAGGGCTTCGGACCCGGCGGGGCGGACCGGGGGTAGGGCGGCTTGAAGCGGAAGCCGCCAGGCACGTCCACGGTTCCGAGAAGCACCTGCAGCAGGTGAATGGCGCGACAGGTATGAAAGCCGTTGGAATGGGCGGAGATGCCGCGCATGGCATGCATCGAAACAGGTCGGCCCTTGATCGTCTCATGCCGGCGCCCGGCCCAATCGGTCCAGGCGACCGGCAGTTCGATCACCTCTTCGAAGGCGACATGTGCAAGTTCGGCGGCGATCCGGCGGATCGTATCGGCGGCAATGCCGCAACGCCCGGCGACCGCGTCGGGTGCGTAGCTCTCGTCGAGATAGCGGTCCGCAATGAGCCGGAACACCGGAACGCACCTGCGCCCGTCGACCGTGAAGCTGCCGGTCAGTGCCGGCTTCGCATCTGGATCGGTTGCGTTGACGGAGGTCTTCGCCACCCGGTCCCAAGCGACCAGAGCGCTGTCGCCATCGCGCAGAAAGAGCCCATCATCGGCGGCGCCAGGATCCTGGATGACCAGGACATGCGCGTTGGTGTAGCGGAGCAGATAATCGAGATCGACGCGGCCGGCCTTCAAGAGTTCGTGGATGAGCGCGAACACGAACAGGCCGTCAGTGCCAGGTCGGATGCCGATCCAGTCATCGGCG
>NZ_RZSJ01000427.1:0-5486 GCF_003998025.1 Mesorhizobium sp. M8A.F.Ca.ET.021.01.1.1 | reverse complement strand
GCGTGCCGCCGGCCTGCAGATCCGCGAATATCCCTATTTCGATGCGGCCTCGGGCGCGGTTCGTTTCGACGATATGCTGGCCGCGCTACGGGGCGCCAACAACGGCGACGTGGTGCTGCTGCATGGCTGCTGCCATAACCCGACCGGCGCCAATCTCGACGCGGCTCAGTGGGAGCGCGTCACGGATCTGGTCGTCGAGCGCGGCCTGCTGCCATTTGTCGACATCGCCTATCAGGGCTTTGGCGACGGCCTCGAGGCGGACGCACTCGGCTTGCGACTATTGGCCGCGAAGGTGCCGGAAATGGTCGTGGCGTCGAGTTGTTCGAAGAATTTCGCCGTCTACCGCGACCGTGTCGGGGCGGCGATGGTGCTGGCCAGGGACGGCGCGCATGCCGACGTGGCGATGAGCCAGATGCTGTCGGCGGCGCGCGCCATGTATTCGATGCCGCCGGACCATGGCGCGGCCGCGGTGCGCATCGTGCTGGAAGACGCCGCGCTGCGTGCCGATTGGGAAGCCGAGCTCGAAGAGATGCGCCTGCGTATGCTGCGGCTTCGGGTCGCGTTCGCCGAGGCATTGCGGCGGCAATCCAATTCCGATCGTTTCGACTTCGTTGCCAGCCATCGCGGCATGTTCTCCCGGCTTGGCCTCACGGAAGCGCAGGTCGAACGGCTGCGCGCCGAGCACGCCGTCTACATGGTCGGCGACAGCCGCATCAACGTGGCCGGCCTGCCCGAGGACGGCATGGATGACCTCGCCAAGGCGATCGTTTCCGTGCTGGACTGACGAAACGGGTACGTGCAACTGTGGACAAGGTCCCCTCGCCGGCTGACAGCGTTGGCCGCGCGGCGGTTCGCGCGATAGCATTCGCCGCATGACGCCATCCAAAGACATTTCACGCCTGATCGAGATCATGGCGGCGTTGCGCGCGCCGAAGACCGGCTGTCCGTGGGACATCGAGCAGGATTTCTCGACCATAGCCCCTTATACGATCGAGGAGGCCTATGAGGTGGCGGACGCCATCGCGCGCGGCGATCTCGACGACCTGCGCGACGAACTCGGCGACCTCCTGCTGCAGGTCGTCTACCACGCGCAGATGGCGCAGGAGGCCGGAGAGTTCGCGTTTGGCGACGTGGTCCAGGCCATCACCACCAAGATGATCCGCCGCCATCCGCATGTCTTTGGCGACGAGAAGGCTCGCAGCGCCGGCATGGCCAAGGGCATGTGGGAGAAGATCAAGGCGCAGGAGAAGGCCGAGAAGCGGCAAGCCCGCCTCGCGCGTGGCCTCGACCCCGAGGATAATGGCAAAGGCTTCCTGGACAGTGTTCCAGTCGCCCTGCCCGCCTTGACGCGAGCGCTGAAACTTCAGGAAAAGGCTGCCCGTGTCGGCTTCGACTGGAGCGAGGCCGTTCCCATCCTGGACAAGATCGAGGAAGAGATCGGGGAGTTGCGCGAGGCTCTGGCCAAGGGCGAAACGGCTGACATCAAGGACGAGTTCGGCGACACGCTGTTTGCCATCGTCAATCTCGGCCGTCACTTGAAGCTCGACTCGGAAGCGGCGCTTGCCGGCACCAACGAGAAATTCCGCTCACGCTTCCACTACGTCGAGCAGGCCGTGGAGAAATCCGGCGGCACGCTGGAGGAAGCGACCCTGGAGGAAATGGAAGCGCTCTGGCAGGAAGCGAAAACCGCGACGTAAGCCTATAGCTCGGCAATGCCGGGCGAAAACCGCGATACACTTTTCCTGGAGTTGCTGCGCGTTAGCCGTTGTTTTTGCGCCGCAATCGGCTTTCGATCTCTTCGCGAGCGCTTTGCGTGGCCTTCAGTGAAATGGTGGCGCTGCCGTCGTCATTGTCGGTCCGCGAAACGACGTCACCATTGCGATAAAGCCAATCGACCAAGCCAAACTGGGCCGGCTCGATCGTCACCGTCAGGTCTTGCAGCTCGCCGGCCATTCGCGTTTCGATGACCGCTTTCAGCACATCGATGCCTTCGCCTGATACCGCCGATACGGCGATTGGCGGTTCCTTGCTGCCGTCGGCGCCGTCGGCAAGCAGCCGGTGCCTGTTGCCTTCGTCCAGAAGGTCGATCTTGTTCCAGACTTCGATGACGCGCTTGGTGTCGCCGGCATCGACGCCGAGGTCGGCGAGGATGCGCTCGACATCCTCGGCCTGAGCCGCCGTATCGGGATCGGAAATGTCACGCAGATGGAGAACGAGGTCGGCCTCGACCACTTCTTCCAGCGTGGCGCGGAAAGCCGCGATCAGATGCGTCGGAAGGTCCGAAATGAAGCCCACCGTGTCGGAAAGTATAATCGGCGTGCCATGCGGCAGGCGTACGCGGCGCAATGTCGGATCAAGCGTGGCAAACAGCATGTCCTGCGCCAGCACCCCTGCCCCGGTCAGCTTGTTGAACAGCGTCGACTTGCCGGCGTTGGTGTAGCCGACGATCGCCACCACCGGAAACGGCACCTTCTTGCGCTTGGCGCGATGCAGGTCGCGGGTGCGGCGCACGGTTTCCAGCTCGTGCTTCAGCTTTATGATCTTTTCCTGCAACTGACGCCGATCGGATTCGATCTGCGTTTCACCGGGGCCGCCGAGGAAGCCGGCACCGCCACGCTGGCGCTCCAGGTGGGTCCAGCTGCGTACCAGGCGGCCCTTCTGGTAGTTGAGATGGGCAAGTTCGACCTGCAGCGTGCCTTCCTTGGTGCGCGCCCGCTCGCCGAAAATCTCCAGGATGAGCCCGGTGCGATCCAGCACCTTGGCGTTGAATTCCTTCTCGAGATTGCGCTGCTGCACCGGCGTCAGCGGATGGTCGACGATGACCACTTCCGCATGGCCCTCCTTGACGATTTCGGCGAATTCCTCGACCTTGCCGCTGCCCAGCAATGTCGCCGGACGCGGGTCGTTGACGGTCACGACGGCCGTATGGATCAGATCAAGGTCGATGGCGCGGGCAAGGCCGACTGCTTCGTCGTGGCGCGCCTCGGCCGAGCGCGTCAGCCGAGGACGGCTCGTGTCATCGTCATTACGCGGTTGGCGGGTAAGCACCGGTACGATGACAACGGCCCGGGTCGGGGCTTCGGCCGCCCCGGGATGATGCGCTGGTTTTCCGCGAACCGTGCCGTCCGCGTCCTTCTCACGTGCCAATCAGGCGCCCTGGCTTTCCTCGCCATCGAACATCTGAACCGGCTGGCTCGGCATGATCGTGGAAATGGCGTGCTTGTAGACGAGCTGGGAGTGGCCGTCGCGGCGCAACAGGACGCAGAAATTGTCGAAGGAAGTGACCACGCCGGTCAGCTTCACGCCGTTGATGAGAAAGATGGTGAGCGGGTTCTTGCTCTTGCGAACTGAGTTCAGGAACAGGTCCTGAAGGTTTTGCGATCGTTCCGCCATTGTTTTTGTCTTTCGCCGATCCCCTTCGGTTTGCAGCCAATGCGCCAAATTAGCGGGCACATGTCAAGCGCGCAAACACCATCTTGCCGTCAGTAACGACAAGCAGAACGAGATATATTGATGTTCATTCCACCTGTGCGGTTATCAGGCTGGACTTTTTTCCGCAATGTCAAAAAAGGCTTGCCGCAACGAAAGTGTTATTGAGCCGGGGTGTCCATTGGCTATGGGATCACCGTCGATGGCCACGATTGGCATGGCAATAGTCGTCGCCGAACTGATGAATGCTTCGCGAGCCGCCTTGGCCTCGGCGACGGAAAATCCACGCTCCTCGATCTTCAGGCCGAGCTTTGCGGCGACTTCGAACATGGTGGTGCGCGTGATGCCGCGCAGAATGCCATGTTCGGCCGGCCTGGTGACCAGAACGCCGTCCCTGGTAACGATCCAGGCATTCGACGAGCCGCCTTCCTTGACGTTGCCATCCGTGTCCACGAACCAGGCTTCCTGGGCGCCGGATTCCTTGGCCTTCTGCTTGGCCAATACATTGGGCAGCAGCCCGACGGTCTTGATGTCGACACGGTCCCAGCGGTTCTCCGGCACGGTAATGACCGCGATACCGGTCTCGGCTCGTTTCGTGCCGGCGGCAGGATCCGCCTTCCTGGCTGTCACCACCAAAGCCGGCTTCGTGTCCGCCGACGGAAAAACGAAATCGCGGCTGGCGACACCGCGCGTCACCTGAACATAGACCAGACCGTCGACGACATGATTGCGGTTGACCACCTCGCGCAGGATCAGCGGCAACACATTGCGTGTCACCGGCCAGGCGATCGACAGCTCGGTCAGCGAGCGGTTCAGGCGGGCAAGGTGGCGCGGCATGTCGACGATGAAGCCGCGCGCCACCTCGCAGACCTCGTAGACGCCGTCGGCGAACTGATAGCCGCGATCCTCGATATGCACGGAAGCGTCAGCATGAGCGACGTAGCGCCCGTTGACATAGGCAATGCGCGGCATTGGCGACCCCTGGAAAATTCTCGGGCTTTCTTATGCGATTCCGCCGCCGCCGTAACCGGCAAATGCTTGGCCCAGGCGCGGCTGATGGACGCCGCGTCAGACGCCCAGCGACTTCAGCTTGCGATGCAAGGCGGAACGCTCCATGCCGATGAACTCGGCCGTCTTCGAAATGTTGCCACCGAAACGGTTGATCTGGGCTATCAGATAGTCCTTTTCGAACTGTTCGCGCGCCTCGCGCAGCGGCAGCGCCATGATGTGCTGGTCCGACTGGTTCGGCGTGCGCGGCATGACATCGCCGATTTCGGACGGCAGCAGATCGGCGGTGATCGGCGCGTCGACGTCCTCGCCGCGCGCCAGGATCATCAGCCGCTCGACATTGTTGCGGAGCTGGCGCACGTTGCCCGGCCAGTTGTGCGCCTGCAGCACGGCCAGCGCGTCATCGCCGATACGGCGCGGCTTGATGCCGGCCTGGCGGGCGATCTGCTTCATGAAATTGTCGACGAGGTAGGGGATGTCCTCGCGCCGCTCGGCCAGCCCCGGCACCATGACCGGAACCACGGCGAGCCGGTGGTAAAGATCCTCGCGGAAACGCCCGTCGGCGATCATTGCCTCCAGGTTCTGCGAGGTCGAGGAAATGATGCGGACATCGACCTTGACCCGCTTCGTGCCGCCCACCCGCTCGAACTGCTGTTCGACCAGCACGCGCAAGATCTTGTTCTGCGTCTCGCGTGGCATGTCGGCCACTTCGTCGATGTAGAGAATGCCGCGATGGGCCTCCTCCAACGCTCCCACCTTGCGCTCGACCCCGTTCGATTCGGTGCCGAACAATTCGATCTCCATGCGCTCGGGCGTGATGTTGGCGGCGCTCAGCGTCACGAACGGCCCGCCCTTGCGGGTCGACAGCGTATGGATGGCGCGCGCCGCCAGTTCCTTGCCCGAACCGGAGGGGCCAACGATCATCACGCGGCTGTTGGTCGGCGCGACGCGCTCGATGGTCTGGCGCAACTGGCTCATCGCCGACGACATGCCGATCAGGTCGAAGGTCTCGCCGCTGCGCAGCTTGAGGTCGGAACCCTCGCGGCGCA
>NZ_RZSJ01000426.1:0-5493 GCF_003998025.1 Mesorhizobium sp. M8A.F.Ca.ET.021.01.1.1 | reverse complement strand
GAAGGTGACGACGGTGAAGGTGTCCTTGATGCCGGGAAGAATCTGCACCTTCTCGTTGACGAAATGGCCGACGTCTTCCTCATCATCGACATAGAATTTGGCGAGCAGATCGTAATTGCCGGCGGTGGAGTAGATTTCCGAAGCGATCTCGGCGTCGGCAAGCGCGCTGGCAACCTCGTAGGATTTGCCCAGCTCGCATTTGATCTGCACGAAAAACGCCTTCATGGCTTCGTCCCGCTAAACGTCCACGTTCAAGCGGCCCTTCTGGCAGACTGGAGGCGGGCTTTCAAGCGCTGGAATGCGCACTTAGCCGGCGCGGGCCTTGGCCACGGCCTCGCGCATCTTCGCAACCGGCATGCCGCGCTCGAGGAATCCGCCTAGCCGGGACGAATATTGGCGGCCGCTGAAACCGTGAAGCGCCGTCACCCGTATGTTAGGATGCCTCCGCAACAGCTTTTCTGGAGGCGGCTTTTCGAGGGACGGTGGAGACAGGCCATGCGCCGCGGCTTTTTCGCATTCGCGTTCGTTTCGCTCATGCTGGCTTCCCAGGCGTTTGCCGGCGATGCCGAGATCAAGGCTGGCCAAGCCGTCATCGACGGTCAATTGAAGGCCCTCATCGCCGATGACGGCGCCAAGGCCTACAGCTTCGCCGCTCCGAACGTGAAGCAGGTATTCCCGACCGTCGATGCTTTCATGAACATGGTGACCAACGGCTACCCGCCTGTGCGCAAGCCACGGTCCTACTCTTTCGGCAAGGTCGAGCAGACGGGCCCGGGTTCGATCGTCCAGCAGGTGCTGATCATTGGCCCCGACGGCAAGGACTATGAGGCGGTCTACACGCTTCAGCAGCAGCCCGACGGCACATTTCAGATCACCGGCTGCAGCCTGCGCGCCTCGAATTCGCTGAGCACCTGAACCAGTTCGCTCACTTCAATCCTGGCGCTGATAGAGCGTCCAGCCCTGCCCCGACAGTCCCCAACTCGTCGAGGCATCGACGCGATCATAGGTCAACAGGCAGCCGGACGGGGCCGCGACATGCTCCGGCTGCTGGTCCACGGCGCCCTCGAGGATCAGCCAGGACGGACGCTCGTCACATATCTTGTCGGCCGCGACGAGCAATGACTGGCGTCCCAGCCGTTTGGCAAAATAGTTGACAATCACGGCGATCCGAAAATCTTGATTGCTGGCGTAGCTCGTTGCGCCATTGCGTGTCATCTCCTCAACGATGACGGCATAGGATCCGCGTTCCTTTTCGTAGAATGGCAACAGAAACGTCATCGTGCCGGCTAGGATTGCCACCAGCCCCCCGACGGCAACAAGCCGATATATGCCAGCGGCGGCGAACCCGAGCGCAAGCAACTCGCCCGCGCAAAGCAACAGCAATGTTGCACTGACCAGAAAGTAGCGCGGGAAATCGAGGGTCGGCAGCTGTGCTGCCGCCATCAGAACAGGCAGTCCGATAATCCCGATGACATAGAGACTGGCCCGCCGATCGCGCCGAATACCGGCGAAGACGCAGACAAGGCCGCAGGCCAAGGCAATACAGGCCAAGTCGCTTATCCAAGGCGGCAAGCCGAACAGACAGCGGATCATTCCGCCGTACCCTTGGACGAAGGCCTGGAGCGAGAACGGCGAAACGCCACCAACCTTGAAGCCAAACGTCTGGCTGCCGATCGTTACGCAGGCGGCTAGCGGCAGCAAAGCAAGGAATGCCGGCGTAAAAATCTGCCCCAGTTCGACATTGACGCGACCGAGACTGCCGGTGCGCCGCCAGATGAGCCAGGCGCTCCAGGCCACCAGAACCACCACCGTTTCTACCATCGTGAGGTGGGACAAAAACCCGAGAAGGACGATGACCGCGAATGCGATGCCTGAACGGCCTGTGTCGAACCGGCGTTCCAGAAACACGACCGAGAGGAGCGTGAACAGCACCAGCCCGGCATAGCCTCTCGCCTCGGAGCCGTAATGGACCATCGGATAGCTCACCGCAAACAGCATGCTTGTGATGACACCAGCCCATCGGCCTTGCGCAGCCACGGCTGCGGCAATGATTGTGCCGACGCCGAGCGCAATCGACAAGCCTCGCTGAAGCAATGGCGAGGCATAAGGACCGATCAGGTACAGGTAGATCGAATTGAGGAAATGATTGTTGTCGTGGTTTACGCGCCAGAATATCTGATCGATCGAGGTAAGCGGCTCGAGCAGCAAGAAGCTCCAGATCTCGTCCAGCCAGAGATCGCCGCGCGCACCCATCAATCGCAAGAAAAGGCCGATTGCTGCGATCGCGGCAATCGCCGGGCCGACACCACGATGCTTGCGCGTTGCCAAACGCAGGACACTAGCATGCGAATTATGCAGTGCTAATTTAGAATTGTCGACAGATGGGTCTGCTGTTGCGGACAGTTTCTTGCCCCTTGCCTGAATATAGCTCGGAACAATTACTCTTGGTTATGTTTAGAAAGAGTGTGCTCGGATCCCAATTCAAAGTACGGGCAGGTCGCCTTTGGCCCAACCCTCGGATATCTCGCCCGAGCGCAGTTCGAAGGTGCCGCTCTCGATCGCGGCCCGGATGTCCTGCATCAGCTTCTGGTAGTAGGAAAGATTGTTCCAGGTCAGCAGCATCGCCCCGAGCGCCTCCTGCGAACGCACCAGATGGTGCAGATAAGCGCGCGAATAGTCGCGGGCCGCGGGGCAATCACTCTCTTCGTCGAGCGGGCGCGGATCGTCAGCGTGACGGGCGTTGCGCAGATTGACCTTGCCGCGCCTGGTATAGGCAAGACCATGCCGGCCGGCTCGCGTCGGCATCACGCAGTCGAACATGTCGATGCCGCGCGCCACCGATTTCAGGATATCGTCCGGCGTGCCCACGCCCATCAGATAGCGCGGCTTTTTGTCAGGCAGTTCCGGGCACGTGATGTCGAGCATGTCGAGCATCACCGCTTGCGGCTCGCCGACAGCCAGGCCGCCGACGGCATAACCCTTGAGGTTCATCGCGCTCAGCGCCTGCGCCGAACGCACCCTGAGCGCGGCGTTGTCGCCACCTTGCACGATGCCGAACATCGCCTTGCCGGGCTGGTCGCCGAACGCCGTCTTGCAGCGCTCGGCCCAGCGCAGCGACAGGTCCATTGCGCGCTCGATCTCTTTCAACTCGGCCGGCAGCGCCGTGCATTCGTCAAGCTGCATCTGAATATCGGAATCGAGCAGGCCTTGAATCTCGATCGAACGCTCGGGTGACATCTCATAAGCCGCGCCATCGATGTGCGAACGGAAGGTGACGCCTTTCTCTGTCAGCTTCCTCAGCTTCGACAGCGACATCACCTGGAATCCGCCGCTGTCGGTCAGGATCGGGTGCGGCCAGCGGGCGAATTCGTGCAGACCGCCAAGCCGCGCGACACGTTCGGCGCCAGGGCGAAGCATCAGGTGATAGGTGTTGCCCAGGATGATGTCGGCGCCGACGCCGCGCACCTGGTCCATGTACATGGCCTTCACGGTGCCACCGGTGCCGACCGGCATGAAGGCCGGCGTGCGGATTTCGCCGCGCGGCATGTCGATCAGGCCGCGCCGCGCCTTGCCATCGGTCGCCAGCACCTTGAAGGTGAACGTCTCAGCCATTGAATTCCTTGTCGTGGACCGGCGCACCCGGCGCCTGCCTGTCGAGCGACTGGCGGTATTGGATGCAGCCGCGCATGAATTTGGGCCAGGGTGGCACGGCGATCGCCAGCTCGGTCTTTTCAGGCAGCAGATCCCACAGATCGGGGTGATGCCAGCACAGATCATGGCCTGATGTATCGCGGTGCGCGCGAATACCGGCGCGCAGCCTTTCCACTTCCGCGACAAGGCTTTCGCGATCGAGGGTTTGCAGATCATCGTCCATCGCTCATCTCCGCTCGGTAAAGCAGGCTTGCGTCGCCATAGGAGTAGAACCTGTAACGGTTCGCAATGGCATGCGCATAGGCGGCACGCATCGTGTCGAGACCGCTGAAGGCCGAAACCAGCATGAACAGTGTCGAGCGCGGCAGATGGAAATTGGTCATCAGCATGTCGGCGGTGCGAAAGCGGTAGCCGGGCGTGATGAAGATGTCGGTCGGTCCGGACCACGGCGCCACCGTACCGTCTTCACGCGCCGCGCTCTCCAGCAGACGCAGAGAGGTCGTACCGACGGCAATGATGCGCCCACCCCTCACTTTTGCTGCGTTGAGCGCATCGGCGGTCGCCTCGCTGACCGAGCCGATCTCGGCATGCATCTTGTGGTCGGCGGTGTCGTCCGCTTTAACCGGCAGGAACGTACCGGCGCCGACATGCAGCGTGACGAAGCAGCGTTCGATCCCCATGGCGTCCAGCGCCGCAAAAAGCTCCGGCGTGAAATGCAGGCCAGCGGTCGGCGCCGCTACCGCCCCTTCTTCCCGGGCATAGATGGTCTGGTAATCGGCATGGTCGCGCTCGTCGTCATCGCGCTTCGAGGCGATGTAGGGCGGCAACGGAATGTGGCCGACCGCGTGCAGCGCCTCGTCGAGGAAGGGCCCGGATAGATCAAAGCCGAGCAACGCTTCGCCGCCCTCGCCCTTTTCGATCACCGTGGCATCGAGCTGGCCAAGGAAACAGGAATTGCCGTCATGACCGAAATGGATGCGGTCACCGGCGGCGATGCGCTTTCCCGGCCGCATGAACGCCAGCCAGCGGTCTGGAGCCATGCGCATGTGCAGCGTGGCCTCGACCTGCGCAGCCGCTTCACCGCGCCGCCTGATGCCTTTCAGTTGCGCTGGAATGACCTTGGTGTCGTTGAAGACCAGCACGTCGCCGGCGCGGAGCAACGACGGCAGATCGCCAACCGTCCGGTCCTCCAGCCGCTTGCCTGGCTCGACGACGAGCATTTTGGCGCTGTCGCGCGGCTCTGCCGGGCGAAGCGCGATGCGCTCTTCCGGCAGGTCGAAATCAAAGAGGTCGACGCGCATCGGGAATCAAAACAGCCGAACGAGCAGCGCTCCGGCCAGCAGAAGCACGGCGCCGGCCACGCGGCCGACTGAGATTTCACGCACCGCGACACCGAGGAAGCCGACACGGTCGATGAGCATGCCGGCCAGCAACTGACCGGCCACCAGGAACGCCATCAGCGCGGCGGCGCCGATGCGTGGTGTCAGGATGGTGGAGAGCGTGACATAGAAGCCGCCGAGCATGCCCCCGGCGACGAACAGCCACGGCGCCGGCGCCTTCCAGTCAAGCGAAATGCCTTGCAGCTTCACCACCGTTACCGAGATGATGCCGAGCACGACCGCGCCCGACAGGAACGAAAACGCGGCCGCCGCGACCGGGAGACCCAGGCCGCGCGCCAGCTGCGAGTTGATCGGCGCCTGAATGGCAATGAAGGCGCCGGACAGGATGCCGAGAAGCGACCAGACGACGCCCATCATTGACGTTTCGCCTTACTTGACGTCTGCCGCGACCTTCAGCGACACGATCTTGTCGGGATCCTGCACCGGCTCGCCGCGCTTGATC
>NZ_RZSJ01000425.1:0-5495 GCF_003998025.1 Mesorhizobium sp. M8A.F.Ca.ET.021.01.1.1 | reverse complement strand
CCGTCCGCGACAATGTGGCGCAAAGAAACCCCGCCTTCAGCCGGGCGAACAACGCCTCGCTGCGAGCCTGGTCCGGCAGGAAGGCAATCCCGCCTGTCGTCGCCAGGAGAATGCGCAGCGCGTAGACGGCCGCCTGGTCGTCGCCGGCGCTGAGCAGGGCCGGGTCGAGCCGGACGAGACCCGTCGCCGGCCGGCTGGCAAAGCGCTCGACCAGAGAGGCGGCCTTGGCGCCAAGCCGCATGCGGGCGCCGGCCGCCTGTGCCGCCAACGCCAGCGCGTCGTTCATGCGCTGTGCGCCGGCCTCCCCGGCAAGGGCCGCGCGCATGCGCGGCCGCTCGAAGGCTTCATCGGCATTGGTCGGGTCCTCGGCCCAGCCGACCTGTTGGCGGTGCAGGAAATCGCGCAGCACAGAGCGCCGGACGCCAAGAAGCGGTCGCACGATCCAGTCGCGCCAGTCATGCAAGGTGGCGGGCGCCATGCCGGCAAGGCCCCGTCCTTCATCGCGGCCCGCATCGTTGCGATCGCGCCGCATCAGCACCGTCTCGGCCTGGTCGTCCGATGTATGTCCGGTCACGATCAGGCCGATGCCCTCCGCCCGGGCGGCGCTGGCGAGCAGCCGGTAGCGCGCCTCGCGCGCTGCCGCAGGCAGGCCGGTCGATGGTTTTTCTCCCGACCAGGCCAGGATGCGGTGGGCGATGCCGCGCCCCGCGCAAAGCTGCGCCACGGCCTGCGCCTCACCAGCCGAACCGTGCCGCAAGCCGTGATCGACCGTGATCGCGAGCAGCCTCGTGGACGGCGCGATTTTGTCGAGATGCTGTTTGAGAAGAAGAAGGAGCGCGATCGAGTCGCTGCCGCCTGATACGGCCGCAACGGCGCCGTTGGTAAAATCGATATGCGAAAAAAGTCTCGTCGAAAACTCAGGCCCGGTGTCGAGCATCAATGCATTCGTCCAAAAGTCCCCGGTTTGGGACTGCGACATCCCCGGGAAAGATCAGCACGCAGCCAGGGCCTTCTCCTGCTTGACGCGTTCCTTGAGTGTGCTGGAAATATCGGGATAGCGCTTGCCGACCTCGCTGAAGGTGGCGCAGGCGACATCATGCTGCTTGAGGCCGACCAGCGACACACCGAGCTTCAACAGCATGTCGGGTGCCTTCTTGGCCTTGGGATAGTCCTTGCTGGCAGCGAGGAAGACTTCCGCCGCATCGCGGTATTTCTGCTGGCCAAGCAGCGATTCCCCCAGCCAGTAATGCGCGTCCGCCGTCTTGGCGTCTTTGGGGAAGCGGGAGATATGGTCGCGGAAACCCTGTTCGGCGGTGCCGTAGTCGCCCGACAGGATGAACTGGTAGGAGTTGCGGTAGAGCTCTTCGGGATTGTTGGTGGCGGGCAGCGCCGCGACCTGCGTGCCGCCGGACTTGCCAGCCTTGGCAGGTGCGCTGGCGGCAGGTGCGGTGTCCTGTGCCGGCGCGGTTGCCTGCGTGCTGCCGCCGGCATCGATCACATTGCCGTTCTTGTCGACGGTGATGGACCCAAAAGTCTTTTCGGGCGCTCCCTTGCCGGGGATCAGCTTGCCGGGGTCACCGTCGGGCGATTCGACGATGACGTCCTCGACCGTCTTGCCGCCTGTGGATTGATCGCCGCCGGGCGCGGCGCCGGCATCAGCCGGCGCCTGGGTTGCCCGGGCCGAGGCCACGTCGGTGTTGGTTCCGGTGGTGGCATCTGATTTCTTCTGCGCCGGCGGTTGTCCGCCTTGCGAGCCGCCTTCGAGCTGCTGGAAGCGGAACTCGTTGTCTTCCTGCTGTTTGCGGATCTGCTCCTGCATCTGCAAGATCTGGAAATTGAGTTCCTCGACCTTGCCGGTCAGCTGCCGCAGTTGGTCCTCGAGCCCGGTCACGCCGGCGCCGCTCGACTGCGCGAGCTGGACTTGATCCTGCTTTTTCTTCTCACCGAAAAGGCTGGGCAACTCAAGTGTCGGCAGATGGAACGAAAACCCGCTCTCGGTTGATTGCCCCGAACCGCTCGCCAAAGCGGTTACGCCTGATAGGAGCAGCAGCGCAAGCGTGCCGCTCAGAACCGATCTCAAATGCATGTGCCTCTCGCCGTCCAATCGTTAGCTTGTTCGCGCCTTCCAATCGATGTGAGACCAGCCAAGCGCCCTCGGCTCATAGCAGGGCGCGAGACTTCGGCCAAATTTTGTTTCGGGCCCCAGGATATGAAAAAGGCGGCCGGGAGGCCGCCTTTCGCAGAGGTGTGTTGTATTTTTGCCGATCAGGAACCGGCGCCGCTGAGCGTGGTGACGGCCCGGCGATTCTGCGACCAGCAGGAGATGTCATCGCACACGGCGACCGGACGTTCCTTGCCGTAGGAAATCGTCTTGAGGCGGCTGGCCGAAACGCCCTTGGAAACCAGGAAGTCGCGGGTGGCGGCGGCACGACGGGCACCGAGCGCCAGATTGTATTCGCGCGTTCCGCGTTCGTCGGCATGGCCTTCGACGACGATGGCATACTGCTTGTACTGGTTCAGCCACTGCGCCTGGCGCGAAAGCGTCGTCTGCGCGTCGGCCCGGATCGAGGTCGAGTCCGTATCGAAGAAGATGCGGTCGCCGATGTTGACGGTGAAGTCCTGCGCCGAGCCGGGCGTTGCGGCACCTGCGCCGTTGAGACCAAGATCGGCCGCGTTGTTCGGCGTCTTCTTCGAGGCGCAACCGGCGACGGCGAGCATCGCCACCAGCGCGATCATGACCGGGTTTCTGGTAAGTGCTGCGATACGGCCCATGCCGCCTCTCCTTCGTATTCGAGTGATCGTGTTTCGAGTGATTTCGTTGATCACCCAGTAACCACGTTTGGGTTAACCGGCATTCAAGAAACACGGTTAAAATTTGGTTTAGGCCGCCCGTCCGCAGCCGTTTGTCGTAAGCCACAGTTGGCGCGGACCCTAGGCGGAAATGCGGCCAAAACGCGACGAAGACATGGAAAAGGGGGAATGTAAGGGGAATTGAAGAGTTGGAGAACTGGAGAATTGAAGAAGGATGTTCACCTTAACTTCTCTCTGAGGTTCACCAGCATTCCGTACACATGGGCATACGATTGTAGCCACTCGTCCCATTGCGCCTGTGAGATGTATTCGAGGTCGAATGCGTATGAAATCCACGTCTCGACTTCACTGCACGATCCCATGGCCATCGAAACGAACCGGGCGAATTCGGCTTTGGAGTGGGTCTGTTGGCAAACCCCTCGGCCAGATTGGCGCAAATCCCTTTGCTGGAACGCCGCAGCTGATCGGCCAGCGCGTATTGCTCTATTTTGGGGAAAGCGAGCGTGGCCTTGTGAACCGTAAGAGAGACCATGTAAGCGCGCTTGTAGACCTCCAGATCCTTTGCTCGCTTTACGTAGCCTTCTGCTTTCTCCATCTCTTCAATTCTTCAATTCGCCAATTCCCGTATTATTCCAGCAGCGGTGACCAGGCCGGATCAGAAGCAAAATTCGCGGTCGGGATCGGCTGCTCGTTGCGGCCGGTGAGATCGACGGAAACCAGCTTCGGGCCGCCATTGGAGTCGCGGAAGAACATCAGCACGCGGCCGTTCGGCGCCCAGGTCGGGCCTTCCTGCTGGAAGCCGGACGACAGGATGCGCTCGCCAGAGCCGTCGGTTTTCATGACGCCGATCTGAAATTCGCCGCCGCTCTGCTTGGTGAAGGCGATGAGGTCGCCGCGCGGCGACCACACCGGCGTCGAATAGACGCCGTCGCCGAAGGAGATGCGGGTCTGGCCGGAGCCATCGGCGCCCATGACGTAGATCTGCGCGCGGCCGCCACGGTCGGAGGTGAACACCACCTTGCTGCCGTCGGGCGAATAGGAGGGCGAGGTGTCGATGGCGGTCGAGTTGGTCAGACGCGTGGTCGAACGGCTGCGCAGGTCCATCGCGAAGATGTTGGAATTGCCGTCGTCGCGCAGCAGGCTCATGATCACCTTCTGGCCGTCGGGCGAGAAGCGCGGCGCGAACGTCATGCCGGGAAAATTGCTGACCAGTTCGCGCTGCCCGGTCTCGATCTGCAAGAGATAGACCCGCGGCTGGCCGCTCTCATAGGACATGTAGGTAATTTCCTGCCGGTTCGGCGAGAAGCGCGGCGTCAGCACGATCGACCGCCCATCCGAGAGGTAGCGGATGTTGGCGCCGTCCTGGTCCATGATGGCGAGACGCTTCTTGCGCGCGTTCTTGGCGCCGGACTCGTCGATGAAGACGACGCGCGTGTCGAAATAGCCCTTCTCGCCGGTCAGCCGCTCATAGATGGCATCGGCGATGATATGAGCGACGCGGCGCTGATTGGCGTCGTTGGCGAAGAACTGCTCGCCGGCCATCTGCTGGCCCGCGAATGTATCCCACAGCCGGTACTGGGCGCGGATGCGGCCGTCTGCTTCCTTGCTGACGCTTCCGGTGACCAGCGCTTGCGCGTTGATCACCTTCCAGTCGTCGAAGCGGGGGGTTGCGTCCGGATTGGCGATCTTCTCGATGAAGGCGCTCTTGTCGATCGGCGCGAACAGGCCGGAGCGCTTCAAATCGGCGGTGACGATCTGTGATATCTGAGCGCCAAGCGCATCGCCACCCTGGAAATCCGTGATGGCGATCGGCAGCGGCTCGACATTGCCCTTGTTGACGTTGAGTTCGACCAGCGCCCACGCAGGCATCGGAACGACGGCCGTCATGCCCAGCGCCATCGCTGCAATCGTCAGGAGCGGCTTGAGGAAAGATCGCATATCTTCTCGCTTCTCTTCTTTGATTGGGTGGACGCCCGGCCTAGAGGCCAAGCATTTCCCTTGGATCGAAGGTGACCCGGATGTCGTTCCAGATGTCCTGTTTGCCGGCGGGAACCTGCAGGCCGGCCACGTCGCATTTCTGAACCGCGCGCACCGCGCTTTCGTCAAATTGCCGGTTGCCGCTCGACTTTTCGACGGACGGGCGGCCGTCGAGCTTGCCCGAATTGTCCAGGTTGAAGCGGACCACGACGACGAAATTCTCCGAACCTTCAAGCCCGGCCGGCAATGTCCAGCAACCGCCCAACTGGCTTTCCAGGGCGCCCTGCTCCGACTTCGACAGCTTCTGGCCCTGATCCTTGTCGCCACCGAGCGACGCCTGCTGGGTCGAGCGCTTGGCACCACCGCCGGACGGCTTCTGCTTGTCGAGCAAGGCCGAAATCTCATTGGCGTTGAACTGCTTGTCGTCGGACTTCGGCTTGGACGAGGCTTCCTTGACCGGCTTGTCGGCATCCTTGCGTTCCGGCGCCTTGGCGCTTTCGGCCTGTGCCGGCTGCGGCTTTGGCCGCGCTTCCGGCGCGGGCGCCGAATTCGGCAATTGCGTCTCTTCGGTTGGCGGGTCCTTCGCTATGGCCTCGGCGACGGCGTCGGGCTTGACCTCGGGCGTCGGATCGATAGCGGCTGTCTTGTCCTGCGGCGACGGAAGTGGCGCCAGCGCCGACGCCCAAGGAAGAGGTGAAGCCCGAGCC
>NZ_RZSJ01000424.1:0-5499 GCF_003998025.1 Mesorhizobium sp. M8A.F.Ca.ET.021.01.1.1 | reverse complement strand
CTGGTCAAGATTCACATCCGTCGCCATCCGCGCTACCGCATCGAGGGCCGCGACCTGCACGCCGATCTGCCGGTGACGCTGGCGGATGCGGTGCTGGGCGCCAAGGTGCCGGTCGAGACGCCGACCGGCAGACTCGCGGTCAATGTTCCCGCCTGGTCGAGCTCGGACAAGGTCCTGCGGCTCAAGGGCAGGGGCTTGCCCGAGAAAGCCGGCGGCCATGGCGATCTCTACGCGCATGTGCGCATCATGCTGCCGGAAGGCGGCGACAGCGCGCTCGAATCGCTGTTGCGTGGCCAAAAAGGCTGATCGAGAGCTTTGTCCCCCGAACTGTCCGGTTTGAACGCTTGAAGGGGCTGTGTGCCTGTGCGATAGGCACTCCACAAAGCAGAAACCTTGCGGAGAGCGCTGACATGGCGGGTGGACAGGGCCTAATGGCCGGCAAGCGCGGCCTTATTCTTGGCGTCGCCAACAACAGGTCGATCGCCTATGGCATTGCCAAGGCCTGCGTCGATCACGGCGCAGAGATCGCACTGACCTATCAGGGCGAAGCCTTCAAGAAACGAGTCGAACCGCTGGCGGCGGAGCTGGGCGCCTTTGTCGCCGGCCATTGCGACGTCACCGATCCCGCGAGTCTGGACGAGGTTTTCGCCAACGTCGCCAAGCATTGGGGCAAGCTCGATTTCCTCGTCCACGCCATCGCTTTTTCCGACAAGGACGAGCTGACCGGCCGCTATGTCGAGACGACGCGGGACAATTTCCTGCGCACCATGGACATTTCGGTCTATTCCTTCACCACCATCGCCAAGCGAGCCGAAGCGCTGATGACCGAGGGCGGTTCGCTGCTGACGCTGACCTATTACGGCGCCGAGAAGGTGATGCCGCACTATAACGTCATGGGCGTCGCCAAGGCGGCACTCGAGGCCAGCGTGCGTTACCTCGCGGTTGATCTTGGCGCCAAGAAGATCCGCGTCAACGCGATTTCCGCCGGCCCGATCAAGACGCTTGCCGCCTCCGGCATCGGCGATTTCCGCTACATCCTGAAGTGGAACGAATACAATTCGCCGCTGAAACAGACGGTCACGCAGGAAGAAGTCGGCGATTCCGGGGTCTATTTCCTGTCCGACCTGTCGCGTGGCGTCACCGGCGAGGTGCACCATGTCGATTCCGGCTATCACGTCGTCGGCATGAAGGCGGTCGACGCGCCGGATATTTCGACGGTCAAGGATTAGTTCTCTCCGCCTGTCCTGCGTCCAGGCCCTGGCCCGATCTCCGGAAGAGCTGATGTATCCGCTGGTTTATATCGTGCGCCACGGCCAGACCGCGTGGAACGCCGAGTTCCGGCTTCAGGGCCAGGCCGACACCGATCTCAATGCTCTCGGCCGCGAGCAGGCGACCGGAAACGGGCATCGGCTGGCCGAACTCGTCGGCGTTCCCCAGGAATTCGACTTCGTCGCCAGTCCGATGAGACGCACGCGCGAAACGATGGAACGCATCCGCGCCGCCATGAAACTCGATCCGCTCGCCTACCGAACCGATATCAGGCTCATTGAAGTCAATTTCGGCGATTGGCAGAGTTTTACCTTTGCCGAGCTCGAGACGCGGTCTCCCGGGGCAAGCAGGACGCGTGCTCGCGACAAATGGAATTTTCAGCCGCCGGGCGAAGGCGCCGAGAGCTACCAGATGCTGCTCGAGCGGGTGAAGCCATGGTTCGACGAGATCGACCGCGAGACGATTTGTGTCACGCATGGCGGCGTCATGCGCACCCTGTTTCGCTTCGTGCTTGATATGCCCGAGGACGAAGCGGCGAACCTGGAGATACCGCAGGATCGCGTGCTCAAACTTGAAGGCCGGAGCCTGGAATGGCTTTAGGGCGCCTGATGACGACCTATTGCTAATGCATGTCGCCCAAAAGTGACCTCGGTTTTGGGGAAGACGACATGCATAAAAACAAAGAACTAAAGCGCGTCGCGACGCGCTTTAGTTCGTGTCGCCGTCTCCCGGCAACTGCATGTCGGTGACGACGTTTTCGCCATCGGTAACATCGTAAGCGATGACGATGTCCATGCCCGGCTTCAGCGCGTCGAGATCGGTTTCGGCGTTCAGCTTGTAGGATTTGCCGTCGTCCAGCGTCAGGGTCAGCGCATCCTTGTCGACCTTCTTGATCAGGCCTTCGGTCTGGCCGGCAAAGGCGGCGGTGGAAAGCAACAGCGTGGCGGCAACAGCGCCAATCAGGGTACGCATTATCGTCCTCTTTGGTCATTGCGCCGGCCTGGGTGGCGGCGGGTCCTCAACGGCGAATGGAAGAAAGCAGAAACCAGCCGAATGTGTCAAAACTTAAACGGCGGGGATGACAGTTTGACCACTGTGGAAAACGCCAATAGAAGGCAGGCTTCAGCCGGTTTTGATGCCGGGCAGGGCGCTTTTCCATGTCTCACAACACGTTTGGCCATCTTTTCCGCGTCACCACCTGGGGCGAAAGCCATGGCCCGGCGCTCGGCTGCGTGGTTGACGGCTGTCCGCCGGGCATCCGTTTCACGCGCGATGAAATCCAGGCCGAGCTCGACAAGCGCCGCCCGGGCCAGTCGCGCTTCGTCACCCAGCGCCGCGAACCGGACGAGGTGAAGATCCTCTCGGGCTTCGTCATCGACGAGGACGGCGCGACGATGATCACCACCGGCACGCCGGTGTCGATGCTGATCGAGAATGTCGACCAGCGCTCGAAGGACTATGGCGAGATCGCCCGCCAGTTCCGGCCGGGCCATGCCGACTACACCTACGACGTCAAATACGGCATACGCGACTATCGCGGCGGCGGCCGCTCCTCGGCGCGCGAGACGGCGGCCAGGGTCGCCGCCGGCGCGCTCGCCCGCAAGGTGGTGCCGGGCATGGTGGTGCGCGGCGCGTTGGTGTCGATGGGCGAAAAGGCGATCGATCGCGGCAACTGGAACTGGAATTTCATCGGCGATGCCGAGAACCCGTTCTTCACCCCGGATCCGGCTTCCGTGCCTGTCTTCACGCAGTATCTCGACGGCATCCGCAAGGCCGGCTCCTCGGTCGGCGCGGTGATCGAGATCGTCGCTGACGGTGTGCCTCCCGGCCTCGGCGCGCCGATCTACGCCAAGCTCGACCAGGATATCGCCTCCGGCCTGATGTCGATCAACGCCGTCAAGGGCGTCGAGATCGGCAATGGTTTCGAGGCCTCGCGTATCACTGGGGAACAGAATGCGGACGAGATGCGCATGGGCAATGACGGCAAGCCGGTCTTCCTCTCCAACAATGCCGGCGGCATCCTCGGCGGCATCTCCACCGGGCAGGCGATCGTCGCGCGCTTTGCCGTCAAGCCGACCTCGTCGATCCTGACGCCGCGCAAATCCATCGACAAGGACGGCAACGACGTGGAGGTGATGACCAAGGGTCGCCACGACCCCTGCGTCGGCATCCGAGCCGTGCCGATCGGCGAGGCCATGGTTGCCTGCGCCATCGCCGACCACTATCTGCGGCACCGAGGACAGACAGGAAAGGGAATAGGCAGTAGGGATTAGGCATTAGGCCAGTCTGCCCGCCCGAAAGAGCCAAAGTTTCCTTTCCCTACTGCCTATTTCCTCCGAGCGAAGCGAGCATTTCCATGCCTTACGACCAGAAGAAGATCGTCGAAGCCATCCGGGCTTTCGAACGCGGCGAGATCGTCGTCGTCATGGACGATGATGGGCGTGAGAACGAGGGCGACCTGATCGTCGCCGCCGTCCACTGCACGCCGGAGAAGATGGCCTTCATCGTGCGCAACACGTCGGGCATCGTCTGCACGCCGATGCCGCGCGAAGAAGCCAAGCGGCTGAACCTCGCGCCGATGGTCGCCGACAATGATTCGGCCCACACCACCGCCTTCACCGTCAGCGTCGACTTCAAGCACGGCACGACGACAGGCATTTCAGCCGACGACCGCACGCTGACCGTGCGCAATCTTGCCAACGGCAATGTCGGCGCTTCGGATTTCGTCCGCCCCGGCCACATCTTCCCGCTCATCGCGCGTGAAGGCGGCGTCTTGATGCGCTCGGGCCATACCGAGGCGGCCGTGGATCTGTGCAAGCTCGCTGGCCTGCCGCCAATCGGCGTCATCTCGGAACTGGTCAACGACGATGGCACCGTCAAGCGCGGCCCGCAGGTACAGGCTTTCGCGGAGGAACACGGCCTGAAGCAGGTTTCGGTCGCCGATCTGATCGCTTACCGGCAACGCAAGGAAACGCTGGTCGAGCGCGTCGCCTGCTCCGACATCGAAACGCTGGGCGGCAAGGCGCAGGTCTTCACCTACACGCTGCCCTGGGACACGATGCATCACGTCGCCATCGTCTTCGGCGACATCCGCGACGGCGAGGACGTCCCGGTGCGGCTGCATTCGGAGGATGTGGTGACCGATGTGTTCGGCACCAGCCACCGGCTGGACGCCATCATGAAGGCGATGGGCGAGCGCAAGCGCGGCGTCATCGTCTATCTCAGAGAGGGCTCGGTCGGCGTCGCCCACCAGGAGCGCAATCGGCCGGTGTCGGGCGACCGCGAGGACCATGAAGAGGCGCGCCGGCGCGAGAGCGAATGGCGCGAGATCGGGCTTGGCGCCCAGATCCTGAAGGATCTCGGCATTTCCTCGATCAACCTGATCGCCTCACGCGAGCGCCACTATGTCGGCCTCGAAGGCTTTGGCATTCATATCGCCAAAACCGAGATTATCTGAGCTCAACAAACCCTGGCGGTCATTCGGCAGGGATTGCCGCCTCGCATCCTTCCAACTCGCATTCGTGGGTGGCAAGGCTGCGCTGGCCGAGCAGCACCGTAACCAATGCGATAACGCCTGATGCAACCGACACCCAGAACCCGTTCTGGGCGCCGAACGCATCCACCACCGCGCCGGCGGCGAAGGAGCCCAGCGCCATGCCGATACCGATCCCGGTCATCACCCAGGTGATGCCTTCGGTCAGCATCGCTTCCGGCACATGCCGTTCGATCAGGCCGAAGGCGGTGATGAAGGTCGGCGAGATCGCCACGCCGCTGATGAACACGGTCAGCGCCAGCAGCGGCACCGTACCGGCGGTGAGCGGCAAAAGCGTGCCAAGCGCGACCAGGGCGACCGCGATTGCCAACTGGCGTTGCAGCGGTGCTTGCAGGTTGAGGGCGCCGACGATGATGCCGAGCACGAACGATCCCAGCGCATAGACGCCGATGACAAGGCTGGCGGCGCCCGGCTGGCCGAATTCCCCAGTGATGGCCACCGTGCTCACTTCCGTCGTCGCGAAGGTCGCGCCGATGAAAATCAAGGCAAGGGTGATGATCTGCACCGGCCGCAGCCTTATTGCCGAGCCGCTCGTGGCACGGTCCACCGGCCGCACCTGCGGTTCGGTCGAGCGCTGCAGGATGAAAGCCGTTGAACCGATGGCCAGCAGCACGGTGCTGACCAGGACGCCGGCTTCAGGAAAGAGGCCCGCACTGAGTCCCACCGACAACGACGCG
>NZ_RZSJ01000423.1:0-5590 GCF_003998025.1 Mesorhizobium sp. M8A.F.Ca.ET.021.01.1.1 | reverse complement strand
CCGTGGCCTCGAAGGCGCGCAGCGGGTTGAGAGGTGGCAGGCGCTTGGCCATGGGCGCTCGGCTTCATTGTGAGATTTTCTCACAGAAACCACCCTAACAATATCAATTGCTTTTTCAATGCGGCTGCCGGACACTTTTGCCTGGAACAACATCAAGACGTGAAATCTGCATTCAGCCAGCGGGACAGCGGCCCGGCCGGATGACGGTCGGTTCGCCCGAGATCACCGACGGCAACACTGCATCACCTGAGGAGGAGCGGATATGGGATACGATCGCGGCAAGCTCGACGCGCTGCGTCGCAAATATGGCGAGAGCCATGGCGGCGAGATGTTCGACCCGAAATTCCGCAAGGTCGCCGACAAGATCTTTTCCAAGAGCGGCACGCGGCTGGCGCCCTATTCCGGCATCCCGACGTTCCTCACGGCGCCTTATCGCGAAATCGCCGCTGACAATCCGGACTTTGGTGACCTGCAGGTGGCGATCATTGGCGTGCCGATGGATCTTGGCGTCACCAACCGGCCGGGCTCGCGCTTCGGGCCGCGCGCATTGCGGGCCATCGAGCGCATCGGCCCCTACAATCATGTGCTGGAATGCGCGCCGACGCATGAGCTCAGGGTCGCCGACATCGGCGACGTTCCGTTCCAGAGCCGCTACAGGCTGGAGACCAGCCATGAGGATATCGAGCGGCGCATCAATCAGATCGTCGACGCCGGTGTCATCCCATTGTCGGTCGGTGGCGACCACTCGATCACGCACCCGATCCTGAAGGCTGTCGGCAAGAAGGCGCCGGTCGGGCTCATCCACATCGACGCCCATTGCGACACCAGCGGGCTGTTCGACCTGACCAAATTCCACCACGGCGGACCGTTCCGCAACGCGGTGCTGGACGGCGTGCTCGACCCGACGCGCACCATCCAGATCGGCATACGCGGCGCCGCCGAGTATCTGTGGGAGTTCACCTACGAGTCCGGGATGACCGTGGTCCATGCCGAGGAGGTGACCGGGCTCGGCATTCCCGCCATCATCGAGAAGGCGCGCAAGATCGTTGGCCATGGCCCGACCTATGTGTCCTTCGACATCGACAGCGTCGATCCGGCCTTCGCGCCGGGCACCGGCACGCCAGAAGTCGGCGGGCTGACCACGCGCGAAGTGCTCGAGCTGCTGCGCGGCCTCAAGGGCCTCAACATCGTCGGCGGCGACGTCGTCGAGGTGGCGCCGCAATATGACGCGACCACCAACACCGCGCATGCCGGCGCGCAGGTGCTGTTCGAGATCCTGAGCCTGATGGTGTTCAGCCCGGCCCTCGCCGGCAAGGGAGCCTGACGGCCGGAAAGCAAAGGCGGCCGCCGCGCTGGAGCCGGCGGCCGACCCAAACAATCAAAAGCATCCAGAAGGGGAATGACAATGACAATCCGATCGACGTTCAAATCATCCATCGCCGCCGTCCTGGTCCTGGGCGCGGCAGGTCTCGGCCTCGCCACGCAGGCGGCCAAGGCCGACGCGCTGGCCGATATCACCAAGGCCGGCACCATCAATGTCGGCGTTTTCGCCGACTTCCCGCCTTTCTCCTCGGCCAGTGCCGACATGAGCCTCAAGGGCTACGACATTGATGTCGCGCAGTACATCGCCGACACGCTCAAGGTGAAGCTCAACACCGTGGCCGTCACCGGCCAGAACCGCATCCCTTACCTCAACGACCACCGCGTCGACATCCTGATGAGCGTCGGCTACTCGAAGGAACGCGAGCAGGTCATCGACTTCGCCGCCGCCTACGCGCCGTACTACATCGCGGTGATCGGTCCGGCGGCGATGTCGGTGAAGGGCAAGGAAGACCTTGCCGACAAGTCGATCGCCGTCAATCGCGGCACGCTGGAAGACACCTCGCTCACCGAGGCAGCGCCCGCTTCTGCCGACATCAAGCGCTTCGACAACTACAATTCGGTGATCCAGGCCTTCATTTCCGGCCAGACCCAGTTGATGGTCGTCGGCAACGATGTCGGCGCCCAGGTTCTGGCGAAGCAGGACGTGCTGAAGCCGGAACAGAAGTTCCAGCTTCTGACCTCGCCCTCGCATATCGGCCTCAACAAGAATGAGGATGCCCTCAAGAAGGCCGTCAACGATGCCGTCGCCAAGATGCTGGCTGACGGCAAGCTGGATGAAAGCTCGAAGGCCTGGCTGAAGACGCCGCTCAACCCCGACAACCTCAAGGATTGAGCTGCCGTGGCCTTCGGCTGGCTTCCAGGTGCCGTGAGCGACATCGCCCACGGCGCCGCCACGACGATCCTTTTGATCGCCGTGACAACGCTGGCGGGAACGCTGCTCAGCATCCTGGGGGCCGCCGGACGGCGAAACGGTCCCGCTCTGCTGCGCCACGCCATCGCCTGGTATGTCGAGGTGATGCGCAACACGCCTTTCCTGGTGCAGCTGTTTTTCATCTTCTTCGGTCTGCCGAGCCTCGGCATCAGGCTCGACCCGATCCTCGCGGCCATGCTGGCGATGACGCTCAACATGGCCGCCTATACGATCGAAATCGTCGGCGCCGGGCTCGACGCGGTGCCGCACGGGCAGACGGAAGCGGCGCTGGCACTCGGGCTGCGGCCGCGCCAGGTGTTCATCAAGATCGTACTGCCGCAGGCGCTCAAGGTGATTTATCCCGCGCTGACCAGCCAGATCGTCATCATGATGCTGGAGTCGGCCGTCGTGTCGCAGATCGCCGTGCGCGAGCTGACCTATGAGGCCGACATGCTGCAGGCGCGCACTTTTCGCTCGTTCGAGACCTATTTCGTCGTGACGCTGGTCTATCTCGCCCTGTCGATGGCCCTGCGCCGGCTGCTGGTCACCGGCGGGCGCCGCGCGCTCGGAGCTGGCGTGTCATGATCGAGTTCACCCTCTGGGACATCGTGCGCAACCTGCTGCTGGCCACACGCTGGACGGTGCTGTTGTCGCTGGCTGCCTTTGTCGGCGGCGCCGTGGTCGGGATGGCGGTGCTGTTCCTGCGGATTTCCAGGAACAAATGGAGCCGGCGCCTTGCCTCCGGCTATATCGCGCTGTTCCAGGGAACGCCGCTGTTGATGCAGCTCTTCCTGATGTTCTTCGGTCTGCCGATGCTCGGCCTACGCATCGAGCCCTGGACGGCGGCCGTGCTCGGCCTGACCTTCTTCGCCAGCGCCTATCTGGCCGAGATCTGGCGCTCCGGTGTCGACGCGCTGCCGCTTGGTCAATGGGATGCCGGAGCCAGCCTCGGCCTGCACTATCTGCAGGAACTCAGGCTGATCATCCTGCCGCAGGCGTTCGCCATCACCCGCGCGCCGACCGTCGGGTTCCTGGTGCAATTGATCAAGTCGACAGCGCTGACCTCGATCATCGGCTTCGAGGAGCTGGTGCGGACCTCGAACGCCATCAACAACGCCACTTTCGAGCCGTTCAAAGTCTACGGACTGGTGGCGCTCATCTTCTTCGTCATGTGCTTTCCACTGACGCAATATGCGCGCAGACTTGAGAAGCGAGCGTCGGCGATCTGAGCCGCGAGAGCACGTTGCGTTGGCCAACATCGACCGCGACTACATTGAGTGATTTCGGTGGTGGCTTGACCTGCGCTGAAGGCCGGCGGCGGGCATTATCGCGCAGGCCGCACGCGAATGAAGGCGGCACATGGAGAAGCCGTTTGGCAGCTCCAGCGCTTTACATCTGCAGCCGGTCACCTAGTTTTAGAGTTTCGCGCCGCGCACTTTGGTGCGTGGATGATCGAAAACGGGACCGTGACCTCTGGCCGATCCCCTCAAAAAGCTCCCAAAAGGATAACTGCCATGACACAGGCCAAGAATGGCGACACCGTGCGCATCAATTATACTGGATGTCTGGCCGACGGCACTCAATTCGACGCTTCCGGCGGCGAACCGTTGCAATTCACCCTGGGTGAAGGGCAGGTGATCTCCGGTCTTGAAACCCATGTCGAGGGCATGGAGGTCGGCGCGAAAAGCACCGTCACCGTTCCCGCCGAAGCCGCCTATGGCCCCCACCGCCCCGAAGCGGTCATGACCATCGACCGCGCCCGCGTGCCGGATAACATCAATGTCGATATCGGTACCCGATTGCAGGTCAGAACCAGCGAGGGGCGCCCCATGCCGGTAACGGTCGTCGGCGTGAACGACGCCAGCGTCAAGCTAGACGGCAATCATCCGTTGGCCGGAAAGGACCTGGTGTTCGACGTTGAACTGGTCGAGATCGTCCAGGCGGCGTAGTTCCGGCGTCAACGGGATGAATCACGACTGAAAGTTCGGTGTTCTTCGTCGCGGTGGCGGCGCTGGTGTTCGGGTCGATCGCCGGGTTCGGCGATATCCGCAGGCTGCTCTGCGCGACGTCGTCGGACGGCAACTGATTGAGCCAGACGAAAACGGGAATTGCCCAACCAATGGCAAGGACCAGGAATGACAAGGTGAACGCAATCACCCGGCGTTGGGGCCCCTCATCGTGCTTGGGTGGCGCCGGGTGGCTCGGCCAGGGTGAGCTGATTGCCGTCCGGATCGCGAATATGCGCCACCCTGCCGAAATCGCCGGCTTTTTCTTTTCCCAGGGTCAGGCCCACGCGTTCCAGCGATGCACGGGCCTTGTCCATGTTTGGCACGACGATCGTGCACATGCTTGATCCAGCGTTGCTTTCATTGAGAAATATCTGGATGTTTGCGCCCGCGACGCCACGCCACTGGATCAGGCTGTCCATGGGACGGTCGTCCGGCCGGCGTTCGAACAGGAGTGTGTAAAAGCGCTCCGACGCTGCCATATTCGTCGTGGCCAGAGCGGCGTAAATACCTTGGATATCCATCGTGTGCCTCAATCCTGATTGAAATCCGCCAACGCTTGAACATTGAGTGAGTTCCGCATTTGGCGCGATTTCGGCAGGTCTGGCGTCTCGGCGCTTCTGATAGCGCCATTTGATGAGCAGCGATGTTGAGCCATGCGGCCCTTTGCTATCGGCACCCGTGGTCTCAATGTCCAAACGCCAGCGACGGCGCGATGCGGTCGCGCCGCAGCCAGCGCGCCAGAAGCAGCGCCGCCACCACGGCCAGCCCCGATGACAGGCCGATCCAGATGCCGACGCCGTGGAAGCCGAAATGGAAGGCGAGCAGCACGCCGAGCGGCAGGCCGACGCCCCAGTAGCCGATCGCGGCATAGATCATCGGCACCTTGGTGTCGTGCAGGCCGCGCAGCATGCCGGCGGCAACCGCCTGCGCGCCGTCGAAGACCTGGAACAGGGCGGCAAAGACCAGGAACGACACGGCAAGCGCGATCACCCTGGCATTGGCGGGATTGCCCAGGTCGATGAAGGCGCTGATCAGGAGATGCGGCCAAAGCACCATCACCAGCCCCATCAGCGCCATGAACGAAACGCCGATGACGAAGGCGGTCCAGCCGGCACGCGACACGCCCTCGGGATTGCCGGCGCCATGCGCCAGTCCGACCCGAACCGTCACCGCCTGGTTGAGGCCGAGCGGGACCATGAAGGAGATCGAGGCGATCTGGATGGCGATCGCGTGCGCGGCCAGCGAATCGGCGTCGATCAGGCCCATCAGCAGCGCCGCCGCGTTGAAG
>NZ_RZSJ01000422.1:0-5591 GCF_003998025.1 Mesorhizobium sp. M8A.F.Ca.ET.021.01.1.1 | reverse complement strand
AACATCACCCAGGCAAGACTGCGCGAATGGACCGAGGATGACATCGCCACCATGCTCGAAACCGGCGAGACGCCCAATCACGGCCGGGTTGGATCGTCCATGGCCGACGTCGTGAAGAACACCGCCATGTTGCCCGACAGCGACCGTCGGGCGATCGCACGCTACATCAAAGCCCTGTCGGCCGTAGCCACGCCGCATCCGTAAGGCCCCACCGTCGCGGGTCGATCTGCTTTCCGGTCTACGACTACCAGGATCCGCCAGGCCGGCGCGCCGGGTAGGTGTCATTGAGCGTAAAGATACGCGGCCAGGTCGCGGGCTTCTCGCTCCGAGATTCCTGTTACGGGCATTGCCGTTCGGGGAGAGAAGGTTTTCGGCGAGACGATCCAGGCGACGAGATTGTCGGGACGGTTTTCCAGCACGCCGGCAATGTATACGCGCTTCGATAGTTCTGTCAGCGGCGCGCCGGTCTGGCCGTCGGCACCTTCTATGCCGGGGATGGTGTGGCAACCCGAGCAACCGTAGCGACGGAAAATCTCTGGAGCATGGTCGGCGTTGCCGCCGGTCATCATCCTGGCGGTGGCCGCCTTGGTGTTGTTGTCGCGCACGACATTCGTCGCGACAAGCGCGGCCGACGCAGCAAGAACGGTCACGGCGATGAAGCCGACCGGGCCGGAGATAAAGGCAGGATGGTCAGGCATTTTGCATCCCCCTGTCGCCTGAGCCACGGATCCAGAGCGCCAGCATGACCATTGCCACACCCGCATAGATGGTGCCGGCCGGCACCCACATGATCATGCCCGCCAGTTGCTGGTCTTCCAGGGGTGTCAGTCCCCACGCCATGGCCGTCTGCGTCTGCGCGACGTAGAGCACGCGCGGCGCCAACGCCATCAACGCCCCGAGCACGCTGGTGTGGATCATGGTCACGAACAGATGCCACGCGGCGACCCCATGGTCGCTTCTCCAGACCATCGCCCACCAGAACAGTATCGCCGTGGCGAGGAAGCTGAGATGCTGGAAACGGTGCAGGGTCGCATCTGTCACGGCCGTGTCGAACAGGATCGGCACATGCCACGCCCAGATGGCCACGCCGTGAAGGATCGTCGCATTCGCCGCGCTCGTGCACCAATCCCATGGCCGTCGCAGCAGGGGCGAGCGCATTGCCGCAGCAGCCATGTGGCGCGTGCGCCTGGGCAATCCCCATAGCAGGATTCCGGCCGGCCGCGCGAAGACGATCAGCGGAGCCGAGACGGCCATGACGACCTCATGCTCGATCATGTGGAAGGTGAAAAGATGTTCCCCCAGCCAGTGCAGTGGGGACATCAGCGAGCCGGCGAGCGTCAGCAAGCCGCCGGCATAAAGCAGCGCACTGATCAGCGTGGCGCCGGGCCGTCTGGTTCGCCACGCCAGCCTTGTCACGCCCAGTCCAAACAGTATAGCGAGGACCGCGAGCGGCATGACGATCCATGGATCGAACGTCCAGGACCCTCCAGCACCATGCGTCTCGTCGCCATGCGCCATGGCCGGAGTGGCGACCATGAACAGGATTGACGTGCGGATCAGCGTTGGCATGGGTCCAGCACCATTGCGGCCGTCCCCTGCAGGGCCAGCGCGAACAAAAAGGCGAGCGCGATAAGGAAGCCGGTATCGACGACGAATCGCCCGGTTTTTCCCAGTCCCTGCAATCCAACTCGCGACACGACGATGCCTGCGATCGCGAAGACGATCAGAAGGCCGCAGAAGATCGCGGTCCAAGAGACATTCTGCCGGCAATCCAAATAGGGCGTGACCTGCCCAAGCTGGGTGCTGAGCCCCCAGGCCGCGAGGGGAAGCAGAAGTCCGATGTGTCTTAGCCAGGTTTTGGTCAAAGCCGTGGGACCCAATAAAGGCAGGCATACATCGGCAACCACGTCGCGACCACGAAGTTCCAGTACATCGCATTGTCGTTGACGTCACCGAAGCGGCGCGGATTGTCGGCGTGTCGTGAAAACATCAGGCAGGTCAGCACCAGGGTCTCGACCAGATCGGTCAGGATATGCGTGGTGTGGAGGCCGAGCATGACCCACACGATCGAGCCGTAGGCATTCTGGTCCCATTTGATGTGCATTGCGGGGAATTCGAAAGCGCGCAAGATAAGCGGCACAATGCCGACGAGCGACATGACAATCAGCCCGATGCGAACCTTGCGAAGATCCTGTTGGCGTGCCCAGCGGTTGACGAGGATGTTGGGCAGCACGCTCAGAACCAGGAACACCGTAAGCGTCGTCCCCGCCACCAGGTCAGGCGGTGCGGCATCGAGAGGCCACTGCGGCGCCAGACTCATCAGATAGAGATAGACTACGATCGCCAAGGCAAAGCCGGTGCCTTCGATCAGCATGAAGGCCAGGGTCCCCCACCAACTCTGGCTCGCCGTGCCGAGGCCATGCGGAGGAAGGTGGGCGAGATCGATGACGACTTTGTCCTTCATGCTTCATCCTCCGGCACGCCTTTCGGCCAGAACCAGCCAATGAGCGTGATCGCCAGCGGTATCGAGCCCCATACGACGGCCCATGGGCTGAAGATCGACCAGATCAGCATCAGCGTGCTTGCCAGCGCCGCCCATAGCGGCCAGATGGAGTCTCCGGGCGATGCCTCACGCGCTTCCGGCGATGCGTGAACGACGCTGCTGGTCAGCAGTTCCCGGCGGTCGACCCGCAGTCCGCTGGCGACCGGCACAGCTTCGATGTCATCGGACAAGGGATCGAGGCGATCCACTACCGGCAGCCGCGCGAAATTGTAGGGGGGCGGTGGCGACGAGGTTGCCCATTCCAGCGTCCTGGCGCCCCAAGGATTGGCTGGCGCCAAGGATCCTGATCTGGCGCTGCGTATGGCGTCGACGAAAAACAGCAGGAAACCCAATGCGAGGATGACGGCGCTGAGGCTGATGAACAGGTTCAAACCGGACCAGGGCATCTCCGGCTGGTAGGTGTAGATGCGGCGCGGCATGCCTTGCAGGCCAAGAATGTGCATGGGGAAAAAAGTCAGGTTGAACCCCGTGAAGATCAGGCCGAATATCCAGCGGCCAAGCGTCTCGCTCATCATTCGCCCGGTGAACTTCGGAAACCAGTAATAGACCGCGCCCAGCAACGGAAACACCGCGCCGCCGACCAGCACATAGTGGAAATGGGCGACGACGAAATAGGTGTCGTGAACCTGCGTGTCGAAGGGAACGGAGGCCACCATCACCCCGGTCAGGCCGCCGATGACGAATATGACCATGAAGCCGATGACGAACAGGAACGGCGTCTTGAACACGGGCCGGCCGGCCCACATCGTTGCCAGCCAGCAGAAGATCTGCAGCCCCGCCGGAACGGCGATGGCCATGCTTGAAGCGGTGAAGAAACTCTCCCCGAGGCGCGGCAGCCCAGCGACGAACATGTGATGAACCCATAGCCCGAACGCCAGGACGCCGGTGGCGATCAGGGCCATGACCATGCCCAGGTAACCGAACACGGGCCGCCTCGTGAATGTCGCCACGATCGTCGAAACCATCCCCACCGCCGGCAGGAAGATGATGTAGACCTCCGGGTGGCCGAAGAACCAGAACAGGTGCTGCCACAACAGCACGTCGCCACCTTCGGCGGGGTTGAAGAAATGCGTACCTACCAGGCGATCCAGGATAAGGGAGGAGCTGGCGACCATGATCGCTGGCATCGCCATGATGACGAGAAACGACGTGACCAGCATCGACCAGACAAACAGCGGAATCCTGTCGAGTGACATGCCCGGGGCGCGTTGCTTGAAGACGGTGACGACGATTTCGACGGCCACGGCGAGTGCCGATACCTCGGTGAAGGTGATCATC
This sequence comes from Mesorhizobium sp. M8A.F.Ca.ET.021.01.1.1, assembly GCF_003998025.1. Taxonomy (NCBI): domain Bacteria; kingdom Pseudomonadati; phylum Pseudomonadota; class Alphaproteobacteria; order Hyphomicrobiales; family Phyllobacteriaceae; genus Mesorhizobium; species Mesorhizobium sp. M8A.F.Ca.ET.021.01.1.1. The sequence continues at coordinate 1,750 of NZ_RZSJ01000422.1, read as the reverse complement.
TGCGCCCAGATATCGGCCCGCTTTCCGGCGCCGTACTCCGGGCCGGCGAGGGGTACATAGGCGAACCACCCGACATCGGGACCGGTGTCGACAGCGAAAGCGATCCAGAGCAGTAGCCCGCCAGCGAGATACACCCAGTAGGAGAACGCGTTGAGCCTGGGGAAGGCGATGTTGCGCGTTCCCACCATCAACGGCACTAGATAGATCGCCATTGCCTGCATGACGGGCACGGCAAAGAGGAACATCATGTTCGTGCCGTGCATCGTGAAGATCTGATTGTAGCGATCCGGGCCGATGAAGCGGGCTTCGGGTTGCGCGAGTTGCAGCCGTATCAACAGCGACAGCACCCCACCCAGGGCCAGGAAGACGAAGGCCGTGGTGACGTAGCGCCGGCCGATGATCTTGTGATCGACCGTGGACAGCGCGCCCCACAGCCCGGACGGCGTCGACCAGATCGCCGTGAGGCGACGGTGGAGTTCGGACCCTTCCATTGAACTGTCACGCAGCCCGTCGCCATCCTGCGTCATTTAAGGCTCTCCATATAGGCGGAGATATTTCGCAGCTCGATGCTCGTCAGCGGAACCATCGGCATGTTGTTTCCGGGTTTGAGCGTCTGCGGATCGGCTATCCAGGCCGCCAGCGAGCCGCGGGTGGTTTCCAGCAGCCCGGCGGCGATCGTCCGCCGGCCGCCAACATGCGTGAGGTCAGGCCCGGTCGTGCCGCCGGCAGGCGTGCCGCGGACCGTGTGGCAGGCAGCACAGGGTTTTGCCATGAACGACGCCTGCCCGGCGGCTATGTCGGGATCGGCCGACCCGGCAGCGTCCAGGCGTTGGGTTGCGGCCCAGCCTTCAAAGGCGGCCTGCGTTTCGGCGATGACCAGGATGGCCATGTGGCTGTGCTGGAGGCCGCAGAACTCCGCACATTGCCCGCGATAGACGCCCGGCTTTTCAGCCCTGAGCAGTAGGCTGTTGGTCCGACCGGGGACAAGGTCCTGCTTGCCCGCGAGGCTCGGCACCCAGAAGGAGTGAATCACGTCGGGGCTTTCGAGCCGGAGCCGCACATCCCTGCCGACGGGTATGTGGATTTCATTGGCGGTCTGAAAGCCAGGGCCTGCCGGGGAATCGGCATAAAAGACCTGCCACCACCATTGCTGTCCTCGCACGGTGACGGTCAGGGCGGTGCTGTCGGGAAGACCGATGTTGCGCGTGGTGTAGAAGCTGGCGATGGTCATCCCGGCGATGATGACAACGGTCGCGGCGATCGCCGCCGATACCGCCACGGTCAGCGGCTTTTCGGATCCGGTCGCTTGGCTCGCAACGCTGCGGCGTGCACGCACGAGCGCCAGCACAAGCATCATCATGACAAGGATCCAGATGACCGTGCATACCGCGACGATGCCGACGATGAGGTGCTCGACATGGATGGCCGGTGCGCCCTTGGCGCCGAGCGCCGACTGATAGCCGCCGCAGCCCGACGCGAGGACAAGGACGGATAGCGGGAGGGCGCGGTGCGTCTTCAAGGTGTCGGCCCCTGATCCGGGTGAACGCCCGCCGGCCCTTCGTCGAAGAGTATCTTCGCCGGCCCGCGATTCTCGGCCGGGCGGGTCTGCCTGTCGTCGTTGCGGCTCGGCGCGGCCACCTTCGGCTTGTAGGACCCGATCGTCTGCACATACCCGGCAAGCTGCCAGATCTGTTCCGAGGTCATCCGGTCGCGAAAGGCTGGCATGCCATGCGGGCGGCCGTCCCGAATG
>NZ_RZSJ01000421.1:0-5599 GCF_003998025.1 Mesorhizobium sp. M8A.F.Ca.ET.021.01.1.1 | reverse complement strand
TTGCAGGCCAAGCATGGTGACCAGCGGCAAAAGTGCGTTGCGGGCGACATGGGCGAGCACGATGCGGCGGCGCGAAAGCCCCCTGGCGCGGGCGGCCAGCACGAAATCCTGACGCCAGGCCTCTGCCATGCCGGAGCGCATCATGCGCAGATAGAGCGCCAGGTAGATGAAGCCGAGCGCGGAAACCGGCAGCACCAGATGGATGGCGATGTCGGCGGCGCGGTCGAGACCGGTCCTGTCCGATGCCAGGGTTTCGATGCCGCCGATCGGCAGCCAGCGCAGGTCGACGGCGAAGATCACGATCAGCACCAGGCCGAGCCATAAGCCAGGCACCGCGTAGAGCGCCAGCGAGGCGACGGAGAGAAAACGGTCGCGGAAGCTGCCGGGCCTTGCGCCGGCATAGATGCCGAGCGCCGAGCCGAGGCCGAAGGAGAGCGCGGTGGCGCTGACCATCAGGATGAGCGTGGTCGGCAGGCGTTCCAAGATGACATCGCGGATCGGCCGGGAGAAAGTGACGGACTGGCCGAGGTCGAGATGCAGCAATGCCCAGAGATAGTTGGCGAGCCGGGTCAACTCCGACTGGTCAAGGCCCCAGCGATGGCGCAAGAGCTCGATCATGCCGGCGTCGCCGCCGGTCGAGACGATATAGGCGTCGACTGCGTCGCCGGGCGCGGCTTCAAGGAGAAGGAAGGTGCCGATGACGACGATAAGCAGAACGAAGATGCTGCCGATGAGGCGACGACGCAGGAGGACGAGGGCGCGAGTCATAATGATGGGACGCCGCTTGTAAACTTCTGAGGCCGTGCTCCACGGCGCCCCCCTCTGTCCTGCCGGACGCCCTGGCCCGAGCCACGGGTCTCGGCCCGTCCTTCGGACCCCCCACGAGGGGGGAGATCAGCAGTCATCGCAGCTTTCGCCAATCTCCAAGGTTGCAGGGGAGTACGAGGCGCGGAAACCGCCAATCTCCCCCCTTGTGGGGGAGATGTCCGGCAGGACAGAGGGGGGCGCGAAGGAACTCTCATTCTCCGAATCTGAGCACCCCAAACTTCGATCCGCAAGTGCGGGATCAGCCCGCCAAATAGGTGTCCGCCCAGTTCGACACCGCCCAGCGCGGGTTGTTGGCGATGTTGCCCACCTTGTCACTAGCGACGCTGATAAAACTCCATTCGGCGACGTTGATCAGCGGCAGGTCGGCCGTGACTTGCCTCTGGAATTCCTTGTAGAGGTCGGTACGCGCCGTGGTGTCGAGCGTTTCCGATGCCTTGGTGATCAGCGCGTCGAGCGCAGGGTTTTTGTAGCCGCCCTGGTTGGAGAACGGCACGCCATCCGGAATGCCGCTCTGTACCAGGATGGTAGTCGAGATCGCCGGGTCGCCGCGGAAGACCGGCGGGCCGACCGCGAGGTCGAAGGCGTGGTCGGCGTAGACTGCCTTGATGTGCGCGGCCGAGTCGTTGTTGACCAGCTGCGCGTCGATGCCGATTGCCGCGAGCGCTTGGCGCAGATAGTCGCCGAACTGTTTGGTCTCGTTGAAATAGGGCGCCGGCAGAAGTTTCAGCGAAAAGCGGTTGCTGTCGGCGCCTTTCTTGTAGCCTGCCTCGTCGAGCAGGGCGTTGGCCTTGGCGACGTCGAAGGCATAGGTCGGCACGTCGGCGGTGTAGAATTGCGGATCGTTCTTCGGCACCGGGCCGGTGGCGGTGGCGGCATAGCCGAGGAACACCGTCTTGACGACGAAATCCTTGTCGATGGCGTGCGCGATCGCCTGGCGCACCTTCACGTCGGCCAGTTCCTTGCGGCGATGGTTGATCTCGACGACGAGCTGGTAGGTCAGCCCCTCATAGCCCTTGGTGATGACCTTCAGGCCGGGAACCTTGGAGATGCGGTCGAGGTCGGCCAACGGCACGGCCGAGAAAGCCGCGAGCTGGATTTCTTGCGCTTCCAGCGCCGCAGCGGCGGAGGTGCGGTCGGGCAGGACCTGATAGATGATCTCGTCGAGATAGGGCTCGTCCTTGCCCCAATAGTCCGTGTTCTTCGTCAGCCGGTAATACTGGCCGGCCTTGTACTCGCCGAACTTGAACGGACCGGTACCGATCGGCGCGTTGTTGGCCGGGTTGTCCTCGATCTTGCCGACCTCGTAGACGTGCTTCGGCACCACGCTCGACAGCGCCGGCAGGGCGTTGCGGATCAGCTGGAACGGCGTCGGCTTGGCGAATTTGAACACGGCGGTCAGATCGTCTGGTGTGTCGACCGCGCTGAGGTCCTTGAACACGGTGCGGCCGAGATTCTGCAGCGGCTTCCAGATCTGCAGCGCCGAGAAGGCGACGTCGGCCGAAGTGAATGGCTTGCCGTCATGCCATTTGACTCCTTCGCGCAGCTTGAACGTCGCCGACAGTCCGTCGGCGGCCCCTTCCCAGCTCACCGCCAGCCGTGGCGCAAGCCCGTCCTTGCCGTCGAAGGAGGCTTCCGCCAGCGTCTCGACGATCTTGCTGGAGATGAAGAAAACGCCGTTCGAGGCGACGATCGCCGGGTTGAGATTGCGCGGCTCGGAGTCGGCGGCAAGCACGAGCCGGCCACCCTTCTTCGGCGTCTGTGCCCAACCCAGCACCGGCATGGCCGTGGAGGCCAGCAGCATCGCCGAGCCGGTAAGCATGGTGCGTCTGGAAATGGTGAAACCTGACATGATCGAACTCCGTCCTCTCCGCGCGACCCGACCCGGGCGCGACACCCCTAGAACGCCGGCGTGCATCGGCATCCTTGCGGCGGGGATTATGAGCCTTGCGAAGGGTTTCGCCAGAGACGGAATTGGCGCATCCTTGCTTGGCTTTGAAATTTACGTCCGCTGGACCAGTTTGGCATAAGTTCATTCAATTCCTTTGTCTGGTAGGACCAGATATTCGGGTAGCTGGACCGAATACCGGCTTGATGCCGCATGGACGGGCATTCATAACGTTTCTGGCTGGACCAGAGTGAGCAAAATAGTGCAGATTTGATCGCGAGCCAGCGGATCGCTGCGAAACAGCGACGATCCCGGCAATTCAGGGAGAGAGTGATGAACATTGCGCCGGGCAAGGGTGCCGTCAGCAATATCCCGTTCGACCAGGCACGGGTCGACCGGCTGATGGAGGAGGCCGGCATCGACGTGCTGCTCGCGACCTCCAAGCACAACACGCAGTACCTGCTGGGCGGCTACAAGTTCATCTTCTTTGCCGCCATGGATGCGATCGGCCACAGCCGTTACCTGCCGATCGTCGTCTACGAAAAGGGCGGACCGGACCATGCGGCCTATATCGGCAACCGCATGGAGGGCGGCGAGCACCAGAACCATCCGTTCTGGACGCCGACGCTGCATGCCGCCTGCTGGGGCACGCTCGACGCCGCGAACCTTGCCGTCGAGCATGTCAGGAAGATCGGCAAGGAGGGCGCTCGCATCGGTATCGAACCCGGCTTCCTGCCGTCGGATGCCTATGCGCTGATCCGCAAGGCCTTGCCCGACGCGAAATTGATCGACGCGACCGAGATGCTGGAGCGCATGCGTGCCATCAAGACCGATGCCGAGCTCGAAAAGCTGCGCACCGCCTCCGAGTTGATCACGGATTCCATGCTGGCGACCATTGCCTGGGCGCATGAAGGCACGACCAAGGCCGAGATGATCGAGCAGCTACGGCGCGAGGAGACCAGTCGCGGCGCGCATTTCGAATATTGCCTGCTGACGCTTGGCTCCAGCCACAACCGCGCCGCCTCGCCACAGGCATGGAAGAAGGGCGAGGTGCTGTCGATCGATTCCGGCGGCAATTATCACGGCTATATCGGCGACCTCTGCCGGATGGGCATTCTGGGCGAACCCGATGCCGAGTTGGAGGATCTGCTGGCCGAGGTCGAGACGGTGCAGCAGGCGGCGTTTTCGAAGGTCAGGGCAGGTGTGCTTGGCGGCGACATGATTGCTTACGCCGAGGGCGTGCTGAAGAAATCCACGGTCGCGCCCTATACGGATTTCTTCGCCCACGGCATGGGCCTGATCACCCATGAGGCGCCGTTCCTGATGACCAACCATCCGGTGACCTATGAAGGCACCTATGCGGCCAAACCGCTTGAGAAAAACATGGTGCTGTCGGTGGAGACCACCATGCTTCACCCGACGCGCGGCTTCATCAAGCTGGAGGATACGCTGGCGGTGACTGAGGCGGGATATGTGATGTTTGGCGATCGCGGGCGGGGTTGGAATAGGAGTGGGATTTCATGATGCCCAAGGCTGGCGCTGCCCCTCATCCGCCTGCCGGCACCTTCTCCCCGTAGAACGGGGAGAAGAAGGCAGCTTCGGCGATTGGCGAAAGCGGCGATGACAGCATATTTCTCCCCGTCACTATACGGGGAGAAATATCCGGCAGGACAATGAGGGGCGGCGCGACCCTCGAAGGGTTCACTCCCCCGCCGGCACCAGCCTGAAATCCGGCAGCTCCCTTAGCACCAGCTCCGGCCCGGCCGGCGAATAGACCACAAACAGCTGCATCGGCCCGTCACCAGTGTTGAGCGTCGAGTGGAACCGGCTTTCCGGCACATAGATTGTGCAGCCGGGGCCAACCTTTTCGACCACCGGATTGCCCTTCTCGTCCTCGACCATCTGTTCGCCGTGGCCCGAAATGACGAAGATGATTTCCTCGGCGCCCGGATGGTTGTGGCGGGTATGGCCCTTGCCCGAGGGCAGGTCGACGACGCCGCCGGAAAAGCGGGTCGCGCCATTCACTTCGGGCGCAACGGTCAGGGACAATTTCCCCCAGTCGAAGCCGAAGGCGCTGACGTCCTTCGGATAGACAAACACCTTGCTCTTGTCGGTCATCTCTCATCATCCCTTCTTTTTCTTCGCGGGCGCTCTGTCGTCGCCCAGTGTGACGGCCTTGAAATCCGCCGTCTGCCTGGCGATCGCGGCTTCCGCCGGCAGCCGTTCCATCGAGCTCGCGCCATAGAAGCCGTGCAGGCCCTTGGCATGGGAGAGGATGTAGCGCGCATCGTCCGGCATCGAGATCGGGCCGCCATGGCAAAGCAGGATGACATCCTTGCGCACCGAGCGCGCTGCCTCGGCAATGGCGTCGATGGCAACGACGCAGTCGTCGAGCGACCTGGCCGAGGTGGCGCCGATCGAGCCGCCCGTCGTCACCCCCATATGGGCGACGACGATGTCGGCTCCGGCCTTGGTCATGGCACGCGCTTCTTCGGGGTTGAAGACATAAGGCGTGGTCAAGAGGTCGAGCTTGTGCGCCTCGGCGATCATCTCGACCTCGAGGCCGAAGCCCATGCCGGTTTCCTCGAAACTCTGCCGCGTGCTGCCGTCGAACAGGCCGATGGTCGGAAAATTCTGCACGCCGGAAAAGCCCATCGTCTTCAGTTCCGCCAAAAGCAGCGGCATGATGACGAAGGGATCGGTGCCGTTGACGCCGGCCAGCACCGGGGTTTTCTTGACCACCGGCAAGACCTCGTAGGCCATTTCCTTGACGATCTCGTTGGCGTTGCCATAGGCGAGCAGGCCGGCGGCCGAGCCGCGACCCGCCATGCGGTAGCGGCCGGAATTGTAGATGATGATCAGGTCGATGCCGCCGGCTTCCTCGGC
>NZ_RZSJ01000420.1:0-5600 GCF_003998025.1 Mesorhizobium sp. M8A.F.Ca.ET.021.01.1.1 | reverse complement strand
CGGGTCCACCTGCGCGTAGCCGCCGCCGGCGGCACCGCCCCTGACGCCGAAATTCGGGCCGAGCGAGGCTTCGCGAATGCAGACGATCGCCTTCTTGCCGATGCGGTTCAGGCCGTCGCCGAGGCCCACGGTGGTGGTGGTCTTGCCTTCGCCGGCAGGCGTCGGGTTGATGGCGGTGACGAGGATCAGCTTGCCGTCCTTGTTGCCCTTTACCGACTTGATGAATTCGGCCGAGATCTTGGCCTTGTCGTGGCCGTAGGGCAGCAGATGCTCGGTCGGGATGCCGATCTTCTGGCCGATCTCCTGGATCTGCTTTTTCTTGGCGCCACGCGCGATCTCGATGTCGGACTTCACTTCGGCCATGACGGCTTTCCTCTGGATTGGACGGTGGAGGGGACGGGGTTGATGTCTCTTGCAAAGAAGGCTGGAACCGGACGCGCGGGCATCTAACCCTGTCGCTGCGGTTGCGTCAACTTTCATGCAACTATGTTTCCTATAGAGAAAATTCCTCTGCGGCGGGCCGACCTATCCCCGGTTCTTTATGGCTCCGCTTGCCGCGCCGTATAGAAGCCAGAGCAGGGACGCTTCCGCCGTCTCAAAACAGCCGCACAATGCACGGAATGCGACAGACGCGACGGCGCAAATTCGCCATCTCTGATGCATGTCGTTCTCCCAAAACCGGGATCACTTTTGGGCGACATGCATTGGGCCGTCGCTGCCCGCCAATGCCGTTACTGCGTCAGTACGTTGCTGATTTCGACCATGTTGGAGCGCACCCGCAGGATGTAGAAGCCCATCGTCGTCAGATGCGTCGGCAGCAGCCAGCCGTCCTCGCGACCGTTGGCGATGATGAAGGGCTGGATACGCAGGGCCGACACGAACTGCGCGTCCATCGTATCCCAGAGGCTCTGCAGGTGCTTTTCCTTGAGGACGTCCTCGAAATCGGCCTGGGCGCCCTTCATAAGGCCGTAATAGGCATAGAGCTGGCCATAGGCGAACCAGTAGCGGTCGTCGGCGCGGGTGTCGAACCAGCCATTGTTGTGGTTCTCGGCGCGCTCCTTGAGGATGGCGGAAGTCGAGCCGATGTCACTGGCGATGCGGTCGATATACTGCTTCAGATTGTCGGCGCGGGCATCGAAAGTGGCCTGACAGGTGGCGAGCCGGGCATTGAACGAACGCAGCTTGCGCACCGCGTCGCGATAGTAGCTCGGTGTCGGCGTCTTCGGCCCGAACGGGCTCACGCCGAAATACCAGGTGTATTCGTCGAACTGCAGATTGCCGCGCGCGTCCTGCAGGTCGGCGTCGATCTGCGAGGTGGTGCGGACGCGGCCGAGATTGTCGGCAAGCTCGGTCGCCGTGCGCCGCACCGCCTGGTTGATGCCGCGCTGGAAAGAGGCCTTGTTGTCCATCCACGGGGTGTTGTCCCAGTCGATGCCGAACAGGCCGAGCTTGTAGAGGATCATCGACGAAATCCAGGCATTCTGGTTGACGTTGAAGTCCGTCAGGTCCGCCGCTACTTGGGCGATGCCGGAGTTGCCGCAAGTCTTGGCCGTGTCCGTGCCGGTCCCGGCGGCCACCTGCTCACCGGCCGAAACATTGCGCTTCTCGAACGTATAGGTGTCCGGGTAGTTCGGGTTGAAATTGTTCCACCACTGGGTGGCGTAGAAGAAGTTGGCGTAGAGGCCGATCAGTACCAAAAGGGCCAGGCCGACTATCGCCTTCAGGATCCAGCCGCGCTGACCGTACCAGCGCCCGGCCCACATGAACGGCCACAGGATCACGCCGATCAAAAGGCCGATGCCGCGGCCGATCCACTGGAAAATCCCGGTGAAGAAGTTCACGATCGGATCGAGCATGGCGATGTCACCCCCCAACATGATGCCAAAAAGTTGCAGACTTTTTGGATAACATCATGCACCAAAACAACAAGTTAGAACGGAATGACGGTTCATTTCGTTCTAGTCGGTCAGGCCGTAGAGGCGTGTGCGAAACGCCACCTTGTCCTTCAAATATGTGGTTTTCAGAACGTCCACAACATGCGATCGCCAGGCGTCGCTGTAGCCGTCATAGTCCTTGTAGAAGCCGTCCTTGTTGAAGATGTAGCGCGAGACGAAGTCCGACGGCACGAAATCCGAGATCAGCCGGTTGGTCAGCCAGGCGTCGGGGTGGTCCGGTTTGGCGCGGACCACCAGGAAGCGCTGCTGGGGGAAGACATCCTCGATCTTGAGGTGGCCGAGCTGCGCGATCTCGCGCTTGGCGGCGTTGAGAAAGGGAAAATTGCCGTCCTTGGTGATCAAGTCGGCGTGGCTCTGGATCCAGGTCTGCAGCCAGACCTTGTCGACATCGGTCAAATTGCGGTCCGGCTCGGCGTCGCGGATCAGCGCGCGCACCACCATTTCGGCGCGATGCTCGAGGTAGCCCGAGGCCTCGATCCAGGAGGCGCGCGGCAGTTCGATACGGCCGGTGGCTGCCAGGAATTTGAACACCTTGTCGGCATCCTTGATCGAGAGATAGCTCACCTGCCAGGGCCGCGAGCGGCGGAAGCCAGGAGCGGCCGGATCGCTGATCACCGTCGTCATGTCGGGATCGACGAACACGTAGAGCCCGCCGAAATGGCTGGTCCAGTAGGCGTTGTGGCGGAAGATCACCTGGTCCGGCACCAGCGCGTTCTCGCGGATGTCGCCGCAGACCTTGGCGAGTTCGACCATGCGGGTCAGCATGGCATTGTCGCGCCAGGCGTCGGGCTCCTGCTTCAGCCGGTCGACGAGCTTGCCGAGTTCCGCGGCCTTGCCCAGCACGTCTTCCGCCGACAGCACCTTGAACTCGACCTGGTTGATCGACAGCAGATCCTCGATGTCGTTGACCTTGGGAACGGAATCCTCGATCTCGCCGTAGATGACGTCCTTGATGGTCAGCGCGTCGATGGCGCGCTGGTTCCTGGACATGAACTCGAACATCAGCTGCGAGGTGTTGGAGAAGGCGGTGTGCACTACCGGCAGGTCGATCTGCGACGGCGTCAGGATGATGAAGCGGCGGTTGACCTCGTTGGGGTCGAGATAGTCGTAGTCGCCACACTCCTCGGCCACTTCGGGAGAAAAGCCGGTGCGGTCGATCTGGAAGCTCTTCAGCTTGGTGGGCTTGAGGCCGAAAGCGGCCAGCGCCTTGTTGTAGCGCTGGATGAGATGGGCTTCGTCGACGGGGAGCAGACGCCCGTAGATGAGCTCGTTGTCGCGAAGGAGGTCGGGTTTTTTGGTGGTCATCTCGAGAAGTCCGAGAAATTTTGCCTCACAAGATGAAGCGCCAACGCCGACGTCCCCCTCTCCCCGTTCTTCACGGGGAGAGGGTAAGGGTGAGGGGCGGCGCCGACAGTCAAGGATATGTCTCCCCATAGCTTCTTGCAGCGATGAATCGAAGCTCACTCGTCTCGATATGACGATCGAGGCGCTGTTCGATAGCTGCCAATATCGTCTCAAGCACCGCGTCTCGCTCCTTTAATACGTCGACGTTCCAAAAGCGGAGTACAGACCAATCATTTGAAACCAAGAAGCGATCTCTCGTCTGATCGTACTTGCTGTCGACATGCTGTCTGCCGTCGACCTCGACGACCAACTGGCTGTCCCTGCAAGCAAAATCAGCAAAGTAGTTGCCTATCGGAAACTGTCGCACAAATTTGTGGCCGTTCAGCCTGCGTCCGCGCAACTCCATCCAAAGCGCGTTCTCGGCGTCGTTGTCCGACTGGCGTAGACGTCTCGCCCGCCCTGTTGTTTCGATTTCTGGTCCACGCATGCGCTGCCCCTCACCCTTACCCTCTCCCCGTGAAGAACGGGGAGAGGGGGGCGTCAGCGCTGGCTCCTTGTCCTTCAACGGCGCGAAGGACTGTCCATTGGCGTGACGACCGAACATTACGCATTCCACAGACCCTTCTTCTTCATCTCCTCCATCTCACGCGCGGCGCGTTCGCGCAGCCTTGCGTCACGCAGCAGCTTTTCCACCGCGGCATCGTCGGATTTGTCGGAATACCGGAACTCGCTGTCGGCGTAGCGGTTGATCTCCTGCATGACCATGTCCATCGAGAACGGACCGCGCAGGTCCTCGATCATCGCTTTCTTGTCGTCGTAGCTCTTGTGCATGAAGGCTTCCGGCTTCTCGAACCAGTCGTCGGGAAGCTCGATGTCCATGGCGCGCATCTTGATGGCGTCGGTGACGTTCTTGATGGCGCGGCCGGTGAAGCGCGGTTCGGCATCCTTGATCAGATGCAGGTAGGTGCCGATGTCGGCCATGGTCCTGGGCGCGCCGTTTTCCTTCATGTAGCGCTCATAGACCCGCATCAGCCCGTCCTCCTGCGGCTTTTCATGCTCCTCATAGGCCTCGGTCACGGCGCGCTGGATTTCCTGCGCCGCGTATAGCTCGTGCTTGCCCAGAGGGATCTCGTGGTTCTTGCCGGCGAGCAGCACGAAGATGTCGATATAGTCGTCACGCGTCTGCGGCCCGTCGACCAGCCAGCGGGCGCCGGCGCGCTGGCGTAGCGCGTCGTCGACGTTTTCCGGGTAGTTGGAGAACATGCCGAACGAGCAGTTGCCGCGCACCACGGTGGCGGCCCCGGCGAAGGCATCCATCAGCACGCCGGTGATCTCCTGCTGGCCGGCCGAGGCGCGGTCGTCGGAGCGTCTGGCGGCCACCTGGTCGATGTCGTCGATGGTGCCGAAGCCGATGACGCGCGGGTTCAAGACATTGTTGATGAACTGGCGGCAGTTCTGGCCCGACTTGCCCTGGTAGGACGAAATCTGGTCGACGCCGAAATTCTCATAGGCGAAGGGATAGCCGGCAACCTGGCAATAGCCGTTGACGAGGCCGGCGATCATCTGGATCAGCGTCGTCTTGCCGGTGCCGGGCGCGCCGTCGCCGATGAAGGTGAACAGGAAGCCGCCGAGTTCCACGAAAGGGTTCAGCTCGCGCTCGAAATCATAGGCCATAAGCATCTTGGCGAGCTTGACCGATTGGTATTTGGCGATGTGGTTGCCGACGACCTCTTCCGGCGTCTTGAAGGTCATCACCAGCGGCTTCGAGCGTTTGCCCGGCGCGACATCGAAGCCGTCGAGGGTGAAGTCGTCGGCGTCGATGCGGATATGGGCATTCTCGAACGGGCCGATGCCGTCGAAGCGGCCCTTGCGCGCCAAAAGCCCGTCGATGGCGACGCGGGCAAAGGCACGCGCCCTGGTCATCAGGTCGGTGTCGTCGGGCGAGCCCGCTATCGCCTTGTCGAGGCCGGCCAGGATCGACTTCACCGCATCCTGCGGCGTGTCGAACAGGAAGTCGGGTTCCGGAATGTCGTTTGGCGCCTCGCCGTCGCTGTCGATCAGCTGGAACAGATAGGAGGCGAGGCTGAAGGCCGAAATGTAGGCCGAAGCCGACAGCAGTTTCTTGAAGGCGGACGCCTCGTCGCCTTCGAGCGGGGCGCGGGTGTTCCTGGCCTGCAGGCTTTCGAGATCGGAGCCTTCGGCGAACACGTCCGATACCGCCAGTGCGATCGCCGTGCCGCGCCGGGCGCGAAAGAGCAGCGTGTGCTGCGGGATGGTCAGCAACTGGTCGTCGGGATGGAC